>CAZUNB010000029.1:0-3635 GCA_964622235.1 uncultured Candidatus Saccharibacteria bacterium
GAAGGAAGTCACCCTGGAACAAGCCAAAGAAATGATCGCTGAGAAAATCGCCAAAGGTCCAAGCAAACGCCGTGGCGCCAAGGCTACTAAAAAAGCTGCACCAAAGAAAAAGACAACTAGAAAGAAAACAGCTAAAACCAAATCAACTAAATAATAAACCTACTGTCTTAGATCTCGAGTTACTCGAGCAGGTATAAAAAAACAAAAAGCTGCTTTCTATCATATAACCGTTCTTTTTGCGGTTGTTTTCTTCATGACTCCTGAAAATATTACGAGTAAGCCCGGTATGTCATTCATAGCAATTAGCACTTTATTAGCATCTCCAACCAAACAGCGGCTAGCCGATCGAATACATCTATGCGTAGAAGAAAAATCGAACTTAACATATAACCCTTAAATTAGTTCAAAAAAACAGCCCACAAATGTCTTTTTTTAGTAAAATACTGATATTCTTTACTATAAAATAAGCATAAGCACAACTGTAAATACTTGTATTTGCCTATCGTTCCACCAGTTGCTATAATA
This sequence comes from uncultured Candidatus Saccharibacteria bacterium, assembly GCA_964622235.1. Classification (GTDB taxonomy): domain Bacteria; phylum Patescibacteriota; class Saccharimonadia; order Saccharimonadales; family JAGPDM01; genus CAZUNB01. The sequence continues at coordinate 526 of CAZUNB010000029.1, forward strand.
GAGGTAATTTTGGCAAATGTGTGAGCTGGATAACTACATTTTGCACACCAGGCCAAAAAAGTGTAATTAAATAGTTGACATTAAATATAATTGTTATATAATTAATAATGATTAAAGGAATAAATATATGCCAGACAATGTAGCGTCGCCTGCGGTGGAGCAAGAGACAGAGAATAAAAGTTTTGATATAAAAGCCGCAAATAAGGCGATTTTAGAGACATTGTCGAAAGATCGTGAGCAAGAGATTGTTGCTCGTCGATTCGGTTTGTACGATCGTAAAGAGACTCTCGAACAAGTAGGAGAGCTCCTTGGCATTACTCGTGAGCGCGTACGTCAGCTAGAGAAAGCTATTGTCTCGGGCCTTAAAGCCTCTGGTTATGATTTGCCGACAGTTACCGAAGCTGAAAATGCAATTATTGAAAAACTACAAGCTCGTGGCGGCTCAGCTCGTGTCAAGAATCTCATTAAAGACTTTATTGATGAACCTGGTCGTGATGACCACAACCATCTCACCTTGATAGGAACGATTGCACCTGGACTAACCGTACTCGACGAAAACGACGATTTCTACCAGTCACTTTCGATTGCTGAAAACTACGACGTTAAAGCACTTAAAGATACTGTTACTAAGTTGAAGATGGCTATCAAAGCACATGAAGAACCATTGAAGGCTGAAGGCTTGCTTGAGCTTATGCCAAAACTACCAAGCCCGTTACACGCTGCAGCAATTGCTGGTCTAAGCAAAGGTGTAGCAGAGTTAAATGGTGATTACGGACTAATCAAATGGCCACTAGTTAATCCAAAAAATATCCGTGATAAAATTTATCTGATTCTACGCGATAGTGCAAAGCCTATGCACTTCAACGAAATCGCCAAAGCTATCAAAGACAGCGACTTCAAGCGCAAGGACGTCACTCAACAGGCAATCCATAACGAACTCATCAAGGATAAGCGATTCGTATTAATTGGTCGCGGTATTTACGCACTGAAAGAATGGGGATACAAAAAAGGCATCGTGTCTGATGTGATCGAAGATGTGCTCAAAAAAGCTGACGAACCACTACACCGTGATGAAATTGTTAAAAGAGTACTTAAGCGCCGCGTAGTTAAAGAAACTACGATTCTTCTTAACCTACAAGGTAAACCACAATTCAAACGAGTAGCTAAAGCTACTTACACTCTAGCTGAGCCAGAAGAAAAGCAGACGACTGCTAAAAAAGCTGCTGCCGCTAAGTAGATAGTTACTTCTTAAGAGGAACCATAATTCACCTTAACTTTGTCGCCAGAGTTGAATAAATCAATCTATTTCCATCTACTTTTGCTGCCAAAAGTAACAAAACCACTGGACTATCACGCTCAGGCTTTGGTTCTTTTATGCCCAGAGCCTTTAAACGAATGCTCCACTTTATTTCGCAGCCTACTCCTTCATTCCTAACTTGATTTGGAATTTACTGAACTTTATATCGAAGATGGAGATATGAGTTCTCTAGTCTTACGACATTAATAAGTTCCAAAGCTTTAAGTTCGCTAAGATCAGAGATAGCTATTAATGATTTTCCGTCTACTAATGTTGGGGTTTCAGCTCCCCCCACTATAATAGGGGCTACAACTAGCGATAATTCATTAACTAAGCCTTCTCTTATTAAGATAGAATTTAGCTCACCCCCAGATTGTACTGTAATACGATACATACCTTTGTCATTAAGTTCTTTAAATAATCTCACAAAATCTATGCTGTTCTTAAAGTACATGAAATACAGATTATCATCGTCAATACTCCTTGCAGGATGCCCTTTGTTTGTCGTTACAATGTATAGCCCTGCAGTTCGTTCTAGCAAATTTAATATTCCTTTTTTGGTTAGGTGTGGTTGATTGTCTATAACGATAAAGCTAACTGGAATTCTCTCAATATTTTTCTTATCTTCATTCCATCCGACTTTTGCCATAACTTTTCCGCTATTAAATGAGACAATATCGGTTTGCTTCTCAAGATTGTAATATTGCTGTAGACCCTCACTTACGCCACTAATACTAGGCAGATCCTTGTCGAAGTCACGCTGATTTTCGTAGCCTGTGGATATCTTTCCATCTATAGACATAAGCATGAACAGTGTTACATAAGGCATTTTACTCATATTGTCACTATAGCAAAAAACATATTGGAATAGTGTATATAGCTGGCTAATTAGAGTATTTTTTAGCATAGGTCGAGTATGACTAATTTCCTGAAGAGATATAGATTTGTTTTCCTGACACCACGAGGACCACCCTGAACGTAAGTGAGAGGCAGAGTGAAGCGAATTCTATAGGGGTCAGTGGTAGTGGCTACTAGTCTCTACCCAGGTAATTGGGGACCAAGAAAATTTTGTGTAGTTTTATGCCAACCACATTAGAGCTCCGATATGAGCATATACGATAGTTACTAATTCCAAGTACCTACTTTACGGTGTTCAGCGGTGAGCTGAAGTGCTAAAATAAGACTTATGGTTTCTGGGGTGGTTGCGTTGATAGCAAAAATTTTGTTTGAATGGTGGGGATGGCTTTTTATTGTCATCTTTTTTGCCTATCAAATTTGGCAAAACCAACGCCGAACTGCTGCTGCATTAGCGACAGATCACACAGTCTTGCTACTAGAAGTTCCTTTAAGTGACCAGCCAACTGAAGTGCAAACCGAGCACTTATTCAGCAAAATCCACGGCATACTAAGACCGCGCTCTGAACTACGTCGGAAAGGACTGCTGCAAGAGCATGTCAGCTTTGAAGTTGTTGCAGTCAGTGGTTATATCCGCTTTTACATTTGGACACCTGAGCATCTACTCAATTACGTTAATACTTCGCTAACAGAGGCTTTTCCGACCATTGCAATTTATAAAGTCGACGATTATGCTCGCCGTGACTTCTCGCAGCTTAACGTCATAGAAACTCAAGAATTTGGTTTACGTAAGAGCTCAAACTTGCCAATTAAAAACTACCATGAGTTTGATTCGGACCCGCTAGGACCGCTAATGACTGTGTTGTCAGGATTAAGTGATGATAGCGAGGAAATATGGCTCCAATTTCTGGCGCGACCAGTTGATGGCACCTGGAAATATAAACAAAAGCAAATCGCT
>CAZUNB010000029.1:3645-14142 GCA_964622235.1 uncultured Candidatus Saccharibacteria bacterium
GCACTATTTTCACAGCAATCACACCAAGCTCGGTTGAGTGAACATAAAACCACTAAACTCGGATACGAATCCAAAATCCGTGCCGCGTATCTCGGAAATTCTGAACAAGCAGCTGAACATTTTCTAGAGCAAATATCAAACGCGCTATTAAATTTTACTGATCCGTCCAGTAATAGTTTGGTTCCGAGTAAGCGAAGTAGCGACAAGCTCCAATTAAGAAAATTTCAAGCACGATATTTCCGTGATCAGGGCAACCTATTAGCGCACGATGAGTTAGCGGGACTGTGGCATCCCCCCTATCAGAAAATATCTGTTAGCACCACAGTCGAAACAATACTCCAGCCACTAGCTGAACCGAAGTGGTCTGCCCAAGAAGACTCAGCGCCACCATTTTTGGTACCTTTGGTTCGAGATTATCAGGCTGATGGTATTAGTCCTATCGGATTAACTAAGGTCAATAATAGTAATGAGCAGTTCGGGTTACCTCGTGCCGACCGACAGTTTCATGTCCTGGCAGTTGGAAATAACAATACTGGTAAGACCGGCTTACTTGAGTTGATGGCGTTGAGCGACATCTATAACGGTCACGGCGTCACAGTCGTTGATATTGACAATGATCTCGCTAGGCGTTTATTACGACGAATACCTGCCGAGCGCAGCGATGACGTAGCCTATTGGGATATGACTAACTATGAGTTTGCCTTTGGCTTCAACCCCCTCAACCTAATCCATCCGCAACTTGCATTACGACAAGCCGAGACAATTACCGAAGCGCTCAGGCCGTGGTTTAGAGATTGGAGCACGCAATATGATTACATCTTGAGTCGGGCGCTGCATGCACTGATCGAATTTCAAGGCACGACGCTGCTTGATGTACCACGTTTTTTAACTGATCAAGTCTATCGTGCTGTTGTGCTTGAGGGCATCAATAATCACGAAACGTCACGTTTTTTCGCTTTCTCATACCAGGGATGGTATGACGAACATCGAGATAGCGTGATTCGTCCACTGATAAGTCAGCTCAAGCAGTTTCTGCTTCAAGCTAGCTTGCGTAACAGCTTAACACAGACCTCGAAAACATTTGATTTTCTTTCTCAGCAAGAAAATCATAAAATCCTACTAGTTCACGCGCCGGTCAACGAACTAGGGGAGGGAGCTACCATTGCCGCTAACCTCGTACTGTCAATCACACAACTGAGTGCCATGGCACGAAATATTGAAGATACAGCTCATGAGACCCATATGGTCTACATCGAAAGAACCGAGAAATTGTCCGCGTACGAGATTAATCGAATGATTAATGAATCACAAACGACTCATTTACAATTAAACATATCACTACGTGATATTACAGCTGTTGCGAGTCCAGCGCAGTCAAGCTTGATTACCTTTAGTGGCACCCAGATTCTTTTCAATCAGTCAGATGCTAGTGCTCGGCTACTGAAAGACCGGCTCGGTACCTTTAAGGTTAACAGCGTCGGAAGGCTAGAGAATCGTGAATATATCATCTCACAGACGGTTAATGGACACATTATCCCAAGCTTCGCTGGAAACACCCTAACATTGCCACCACCAATTAATATGCCTGGGCCGATTATTGAGCGCTCACAAGAAAAACACAGCTTGAGCCGCTATCTAGTCGAACAGGAGTTGCATACACTTGGTGTAATTAGCCGTCGACAGGGTGCCATGGCACAAGACAACTTCCAGACGACTTCTTCTTATCAACCGTTACCGCGCGATAAAGGCTCCGGTAAGCTCCACCACAATGATAGAATTGATTTAAAAAATATTTGAACATAAACTGAACTTAATACTACCGCGGATTAATGAAACGCAAAGTATAGGATTTCTACGTTGTAATCAAAAAAATATTCTACAACATACTCGAGTAAAGCACAATCAAAAATTTAAAGGATGGTCACGCACACATAAGGTAGTTGAAAAACACTGGAATCACACATACCTTTGACGTAGGGTGATAGTGGAGCAAGCGAGTTTAGTAATTCCTACCAATTCCGGAAAAGAGTGGAAAATCAATTTGAGTTGGGTGAGTTAGTGTTCAAGTTTTGTGTATTTTAACTAACGTCGCACAATGTATATTTTAAGACGTAGATAGTATAGCGTACTTCAAACTTAATGTTCCGCTATTACTGCTCTTAACAGGGGAGATCTTAGTAGTCCATTACAAATTACTCTACCTCACTAGGTTTAAACTATCTACTTTAACCTGTGTACCACTTTAAGCTATCTAGTTGAGCATTACCGTTCGAAAGGGCTTCTACCTTGTCCAACTCTATCATATTTGCACAATTTGCTTTTTTGTTTTATTTATTTGCTTTTATAATTTTTTAATGACTTTGTATACTTTTCCACAACAACATTTTCCTTAACTATTTTTTTTATTTGCATTCCCTACTTTTCTATCCCCTAATATATTTATTTGCTTTTTTCTGTTTTTATTATTTTATATATTGCTCTACTCGACAGTTCAGGTACATTCAATATTTATTGAACAAAAATTGAACTTAAAGAGTAGTGTAAGAGGTTTATTTTATTTGTTCCCTTTTCTAATTTTGAATAATGGCATTTTTAATAATTTGACAAATCTATATTTTTATTTCCAAAATATTTTACCAGGCGTGCGAACATCTAGATACTCGACCGGCGTCTTCCCCTGCTTCGCCAGTCCACTCAGGCCAATTGCTATATCCTTAATTTGCGGAGTAGCAGATTCGGTAGATGATATCTTTATATTAATCTTTGGCTCATTGAGCACTACATTGATTGATCTTGGGTCGCTGCCCACTTCATACCTTTCAGTACTGATCGATAGTGTCTTAAATGAATCTTCGGCCTCATCAACAAATTGAAGCGTTGACAAAGCTACGGCTACTTTGCCAGGCTCAACCGGCACGTTTTTGGTATCACGAAAGTGAAGACCAGGCTGTTTCTTCAATTCTGGATTAGTAAATATTATCCCGTCTTGATCGATATAGTAATTACTACCACCGGTTTGCCAAGTAGCTTTAGCAGTTCTGCGAGAGCTCTGTACCTTCAATTGATGGCTCAATGGATGATATACAAGTTGATTAACTGTTAGTGCGCTAACCTCGTGACGAGCTGTTTCGATGTAGTCTGACTTCTCAAATAATAGATACCAGCGGTGCTTAGAAATATATTCTTGACTAGCAGTTGTTAACGCCAGAACATTCGGATCATTGTTTCCCTCATTATTTTCGACGCTAACGTTGGCAATGTACTGCGAAGTGACGAGCAACACTAATATCACTATCATGATGATACCGACAGCAGCTTGGCGACGCTTGTTAGCAGTTTTTTTCATAAAGACTGAACGATTAGCACCGGTAGTACTTCGTAAGGCTAATCGCTTCCGTTGGCCATGGATGACCTGCGTGTTGGGACGACGCCTACCTCGATGATTGGCGGCACGAGTACTGCCTTCTAATGGGTGGCTAGTTCTACTAATCTGTTGGTTCCGCTTTCTCTTTCTAATTATTTTCGATCGAAAATTTGGTTTATTTGATTGACGACGAGATCTACTCATACTAGATATGGTAACAGTAGTTGCGCGATTCGATAAGAGGCGTCTCGTGGGAAAATTTTGCTCAACGAATCGTGTAGCTGTTTCTGTCGCGGCCGGTCATCGTAAAGCCCAGTTACAGCAGATACGAATAAACTAGGATTATCAGCAGCTGCAATCTCGTCAACGACAATTGCAGCGTTACGTTTTTCCAATAATTTAGAATTTTCAACCTGATCATACAAAAAGCTATTTGGTACAACAATGCAGGCGCTGCCAGCCACAGCAATTTCAGCAATGCTAGTCGATCCTCCACGCACAACAACAATCGCTGCTTTTTTCAAATATACCGCGTAATCATCAGTCACAAATGGCACTACTTTGTAACCAGGTTTCGATTGAAACTTATCAAGATTATCAGCGCCAACCACATGAACAATATCAAATATTTCCGCTAGATCACTTCTTGTTTCAACAATAATTTGATTAAGCCGTTGAGCCCCTAGGCTTCCTCCAGTGATAAAAAGCAACGGTTTGAGCTTCGTATCTATTTGTACGCTAGACTCATCACTAGTATGCTCCAACGCTTGAAAAAACGCAGCTCTTATCGGAATACCGACATGGAAAACACTATCTTGTTTTTTGCTAAAACTACTAATTGGAAAACCAGTGGGTATATAAGTTGCAAAAGGTGCAATCAGACGATTAGTGATCCCGGGAACGGTATCAGAATCGTGCAGTACAAACGGAATTCGTAGTAGGCCACAGGCTAAACCAACTGGCAGCCCAACGAAACCACCCTTGTTAAAGCAAACATTTGGCCGCGAGCGTATCAATATACCAACTGTCTGAATGAAGCCAAAAATGACTAGAAATAAATCCAACACATTCTTAAAAATAACGTGAAAATTCTTGAAGTAGCGCCACCACTCCCATCCCTTGTAGCGTCGAAACTTTCCTGCAAAAATATAATGAAGTTTGACTCTATCGTTGGTAAACTGCGAGACGAAGCTATCGCCTCTCGGTGCTATCCAGCTAATTTGAAGCTTTTGCTGCTCAATCTGCAAGACTTCAAGCACTGCTAGTACTGGCGTGACGTGTCCGCCACTACCGCCACCGACCAATAACACGTGAGGTTGCTTTACATTTTTTTTCACAATCTTAGGAACTCTTTCGCATTGAAATTGAGCGTTGTGGACGAGACACGCGTCGCTGTCGAGCTGAATGCGCGCGTGGACGAATTGGTCGTGCCGCTGAGATTGAGCTGTTTTTACGAGCTTTGCCGCTTCGCGCTGATGTTGAAGCAAGGCCTGTTCTCGGCTGTCGCAGGTTACTGCGACTACCGCTCTGCCCCGCTGAGACAGTTACTGGTTCGTGTTCAGTGTAGCGGGAGAGCTGAAAGACAAGACCCATAGCAAACATAATGAATACCAAGCTAGTACCACCATAACTGAGAAATGGCAAGGTTATACCTTTCAGTGGTAATAGTGATAACATAGCACCAATATTGAGAACAATATGGCTACCAAGCCAAATCATTACACCCATGCTAATCAAACGCTTCGACTGATCGCCACTTCGGCGAGCAATGAAATAAATTCGATGCAATAGGATGCCAAAAATTAGCAGCAGCACAACTGAACCAACCAAACCAAATTTCTCCGCCCATACAGCAAAAATCGAATCGTTAGCTGCTTCTGGCAAATAGCCGTAGACTTGGACGCTTCGACCAAGTCCGAGACCTGTCCATCCACCCGAACCAATCGCAATGAGTGCCTGATGAATATGATAGCCGGCACCTTGTACGTCTGACGTTGGATCGAGGAAGGTCAGGAACCGAGCTATACGATGCGGGAATAAAACAATAAATAGTATCCCAAATGATATAACCGACAAACCAAGAGCCAACATTTGCTTCATTGGTACGTTACTTAAGAAGATAAGTCCGAGGAAAATCGCTGCAATTACTATCATGGTACCAAGATCACGTTGCAAGACTGCCACTAAAATTCCAATCAGCCCTAATAGAATTCCGAGAGGAAGCATCGTCTGACGATAATCAGCGATCTCTTTTTCATTTTTTGAGCTAAGAAAATACCCAAGATAGATAATACTTGTTAGTTTAAGTAGTTCGGACGGCTGAAAAGTAGTGAAACCTAGGTTAATCCAGCGGGTAGCACCCTTGACCTCAACTCCCAGCCCAGGGATGAACACTGCCAAATTAGCAATTAACGTTATTACCAAGATAAAAGGCAGAAATTTCTTTACGGACTTTATCGGAATTTTAGCTGCGGCAGCAAAAGCTCCCAGGCTAATGATAATATTAACCAGTTGCTTAATCACGTAAAAACGCTCAGACACGCCGCTTCCCTGCCGATTGGCTAGCACCGGACTGATCGAATAAATAATTAGCAAACCAAGTAATAATAGTAAACCGATAATGATTAACAGATTATAGTCAGGTTTATGTCGCCGCATCAGATGTGTCCACCAAATAATGCTAACAATATACCCAACGTACCTGATAATTGCCCAATCAACCAAAATCGCATAGTTACTTTTGGCTCTGGCCAACCAATAGCTTCAAAATGATGATGAATTGGCGCTGATCTAAAGATTTTCTTTTTAAAGACTTTTTTACTAAAAATCTGCAGTCCGCTACTACCAGTTTCAACTACAAACACGAATCCGATGATTGGCAGTAACATCATGGTATCGGTTAACATAGCCACGACACCGAGTGCCGTACCGAAAGCAAATGAGCCTACATCACCCATAAAGAAACGAGCTGGAAAGATATTGAACCAAGTATAACTAATTAAAGCGCCAACCATGGTCAAACAGAACCCCGCTATACCATAGTTGTGTTGCAAAAACGCGATTATTGCATAGGCAGTAAAAGCATTTACCAATAAACCGCCGGCTAAACCATCGAGCCCATCGCTGATATTAACAGCGTTAGCGGTAGCGACTACCACAAAGGCGAAGACAAGCACGAACCAAATACCTAACTCAAACCGTGGTTCTACGAAAGGGATAGATATAGCGGTATAATAGCCAAGCTTGAAATAAGAATACAGTCCTCCGGCTAATGCTACAGAACTAATTAATAAGAATTTTATTCGAGCCGATAGTCCTTGCGTTCTTGTTTTTATCTCAAGAATATTTATCGTATCATCAAGCAATCCAACTAAGCCAGCGCCAACGGTGGCAGCTAGCGGTAGCCATGTTTGGTTACGGTCGAAGTTAAACAGTAATGTTATCAATGTAACGGTTACGAGTGCAATCAGACCAGCCATTGTCGGAATGTGTCGCTCATGCTTTTTGGCGTGTAAGCTCTTATAGACAGATGCCGACTCTCCGGTCGTAGAATTGCTACGAGGCCGCTTCCAAAGCTGATATTTAAAAGCAAATTTAGTGTATAACGGCGTTAATAATGTTGCCAAGAAGACACCTGCCAAACCAAGCAATAGTGCTATTACTAATTTTTCTTCTACGATGATTGTTTGATCAAGCATTTTTATTCTCCCGGCTGCAGTCCATAGTAATCAATTAACCAATTGTTGATATCCGCAAATAGTGGTCCTGCGGCGTCGGGGCCAGCATAGCCTTCTATTCGAGGGTTTTCTACCCGAACCATTATGACATATTTAGGATCATTTATCCCAGAAAAGCCAATCATACTGCCATTGTATTTACCCTTGTAATAGCCACCGCTAGGATTAGCGATTTCGGCCGTTCCAGTTTTTGCGCCGATCTTAAAACCTTCACGGCGAGCATGGTAGCCGCTTCCCTTCTCGGTCACTGTTAACATCATAGTCTTTATTTCGTCGCTGGTTTTTTTGCTAACAACGTTTGATTGTAAAATTTTTGGAATCTGCTTTTTCTTTTTGCCGTGTGTGTCGGTGACAGTATCAACTAACGTTGGCTGGTATAACGTACCACCGTTGATTAATGCCGCTGTTGAGCTTGCAACCTGCAGCATGCTAGTGCTAATCCCTTGTCCAAACGTCATGTTTGCATAACGAATGTCGCTGGAGCCTTTAGCAGGTGCTAGATATCCCTTGGTTTCACCAGTTTGCTCGACGCCGCGTAGCTGCCCAAAATGATACTTATTAGCAAAGTCTTCATACAGTTTTTGTTTTGCTCTGGCATTGATATTACCGCCGCCTAGTTGTTCTAGAACGTGTATCGCACCAGTGTTAGCGCTATTTGTAATGACTTCTGTCATGCTTAAGTTTTGTTTTTTAGGATTCTTACCAGCGTTACATACTTTGTAAGTATCGATAGTTACACACCAGCTGTCAAAATATTCGTGTTCTGGTGTAATTGCTCCTGACTCTAAGCCCGTTGCCATCGAGAATACCTTAATAACCGACCCTGGCTCGTAAGCGCTAGTGACAACACTGTTCTGAAACAAACGATCATTTTGAACTTGTTTATATTTACTCGGATCAAATGTTGGCGCATTCGCCATCGCTAAAATGTGACCGTTATGTACATCGACAACTACAGCACTGGCAGAATCGGCGTTATTGCGCTGGACAGCTCGTATAAGTGCTGATTCAACCTGTGCCTGAATCGGACGATCAAGGCTCAATAAGACGTCTTTACCGTTGGCGGCTGGCTGGCTGACGTTATTTTCGGTAGCAATCGGTACTCCGCGTACATCGGTCGCTCCGCTCAACTTACCAGCAGTACCAGCTAATTCTTTATTCAGTATTTGCTCAATACCGTATTGCCCATCACCATTTTGATTAACAAACCCAACAGTTTGCGCGGCTAGCGTGCCTTCAGGATAAACTCGTCGGGTGTCTTTAATCGCTCCGATACCTTTTAGCTGCTTGTCTTCGATTGCTTTTTTCTCAGTAAGGCTAACGTTTTGCTGCAGAACTTCGTAACGAGATGATTTTTTAGCTAATTTCTTGGCAATATCGTCGTTTGGGTTCTCTAGAACAGTGTGTAACTGCCTGAGCGTTTCTTGAGTACCGTCTCCAACATATTGTGGATCTGCATATATCGTATAAACTGGCTCATTTAATACTAGGGGTGCCGGGCCATTATTACCATCATTTAGGTAAATTTCACCACGACTAGCAGGTATTGAGAACTTTTTCAGCTGTTCTTGGTCGGCCAACGCCCGATAGTCATCCGCTTTAATCGCTTGAATTGTAAAAAGCCGTGCCGAAAATATTAGTCCAATAACAACAAAAAAGCCCATAACTACTTGGGCTCTATCGATGTGCCAACGAGTTTTATGAGGACTCTGACTACTTCGTGGCATTGGTACTCCTTTAATTGTATTGTTTTCTACCGAGCGTAGCTGACGTCACCTTGGTTGGTTAATGTCTTAGCAACGGCGCTCTGCTCTATGCGCTCGATTGATTTAAGTCGAGCAGCCTGTACAGCTAGCGACTGATTTTCTTGACGCATTTCATCACGGGTATTTTCTAATTCGCTGATTTGATAGCTATAGCTGCTAGTTTTTGTAATCTGTGTTAAATACAAAAGACCAAACATACCAACAATCATCACCAACAAAAGTGTCTTCGTAATTGGTCCGAAACCATCCGTAGTCGAACGATGTCGTACCGTATTTGTATTACGCTGAAACGCCTGCCGGTCATAGGCGATTGATGTTTGTGCCATAATCTTCCTCTTATTTTCTATGTTTATTTGTGTTTATTTGTGATTATTTGTGATTTTTTAGGGGTGTAGCGCGCTATTTTTGCGCGCTACACTGAACCTAAAACCACGACTTTATTGTTCTACTCGAACTGGTACGTGGTACGTTCGAGAGCTAGCTTTTACCTCAATTGGCATTGCCTTCTCCTTTTCCACCTCGCATTGTGCGAAGCTTTTATTTTTGTTTCGCTGCGGCTCGTAACTTAGCGCTACGGGCACGCGGATTAAAATCTTCGTGTTCGCCCGAGATTGGTTTTTTGTTCGTAAGTATAAAACCGTCCATGATAGCTAGTTCTCGAAATCGGTCTTTGACCATTCGATCTTCGCTACTATGAAAGCTAATACAAGCGACTCTTCCACCTGGCTTGAGCAATTGTGGTAGCTTCACAAGAAATTGTGAAATTTGCTCAAGTTCATCATTGGTGGCAATCCTCAGGGCTTGGAATGTCCGTGCCATCGTTTTATTAAGTTGATGGGGTGGGACTATCTCCTCGATCAGTTCTCGTGTTTCTTGGGTGGTGGTTGGGAGTTTACGTTTCAAGCTCGCGGCTATTTTTTTAGCACGTGGCTCTTCTCCAAACCGACGAAGAATTTTGGTTAATTCTTCAGCCGATGTTCGTACGATTAACTCAGCAGCAGTTTCACCTGTTTGCTGATTCATACGCATATCTAGCGGCCCATCCAAACGATAACTAAATCCTCTTGGAGCCTTGTCAAGGTGCGGTGAACTAACGCCAAAATCGGCGAGAATCACATCGAATTGCTGCTTTTCAGCTACAAATTTCTTTGTTGCTGACGCAAAGCTGTCGTGCACAACGATTACATTTTTATTGTGCTCAAAAACGTTTTGCAAGGTCTCAATAGCTTCTGGGTCGCGATCAACTAATGTTATGCTTCCCTGTTCGCCGAGATCTGCAATTATTTCCTGTGCATGCCCGCCGTAACCTGCGGTTATATCCAAATAGGACTCACCCGGTTGCGGCGACAATACACTCACGACAGCTTCGAGCAGTACCGGTTGGTGAATTGGTGTTTGTTTTTGTTTTATTCGCATCACCACACATCATTATTGAAAATCGCAAGAAATGCAAGAATAATTTGTGTTGATGCCAAGTATCCTGGTTTTATATTGACTAGAGTTTTCCACTAGTTCTCTATTGGCTCTCGAAGCTTCCAACGTACCAAACCAGCAGCCAGCTGTTTGTTTTTGTGATCGTTTTTGTTTTTGTTTGCTCATCTGCAAGTTGCAGACAAGTCATTCATGGAGG
>CAZUNB010000029.1:14156-14916 GCA_964622235.1 uncultured Candidatus Saccharibacteria bacterium
CAGTTAGGTACGCTCGATGTTCGCTTTTTTGTCTTTTGTTTAATTGTTAAGGTTCGAATCTAATAAATAAGATTACTAATTGATTGGTTTGGATGTGATCCGCCAGTACTGTCCAGCGCGAATCGCAACGACTTCTTTTCGAATACCAGCATAGTCGAGCAAGTGCTGTGGGATACTGACGCGTCCCTGCTTTTGATCCATTTCCGATTCGATTCGACCAGTTCTAAACTTTACGTTTAAATCAGCCGTCTTCTCATCGAGAATGTCGCCCTTTAGTGCTGGCTCGACCTGCCCGTTCCAGACTGTCTCTGAATACATGTGCAAGTAGTCGCCAAACCCGCGAGTAAAGATAACATTACTATTTATGAATTCATCTCGAAGTTCAGCTGGAATTGTCAGCCGATTTTTGTCATCGAGTTTTCTTTCAAAATAATCTGTTGTTGCCATCTTATCGCTTTTTTATTTTTATATGTACGGTGGTTTTTTTGTTTTTGATGAGTAAGGCTTTTTGTCTTACCCACTTCGACCCACTGCAAGCATACTACAACCCACAGCTACCCACATGCAAGTACATTTTTAAAGATAATTTGGGGGTTGTCCACAAACTGTGGATAAAGTTATCCACTGCACTGCATCTTGTGCTGAACAAATTTTTAGTAACGCTACATTTTGCGCATTGTGAATATAATTCATGTCTAAAACTATTGCAGATTACATTGCTCTAAGTTCAATAACTTATGAATTACGATTTTTTGAAGCT
>CAZUNB010000030.1:0-14443 GCA_964622235.1 uncultured Candidatus Saccharibacteria bacterium
ATGAAGTTTGCAGCTGAAGCAATAGCTTGGCCACTGAGCGACATCGAATCAGTACGCATGTAGGTAATCTTACCTTCTTGATACAGCTTCTGGGCGCTACCCATTGTGGCTTTTGACCCAAAACCGAGCTTAGCATTGGCGTCCTGCTGTAAAGTACTGGTCGTAAACGGTGGGCTCGGATTTCGTTTGGTTGGTTTTTTGGTGATGTTGCTGATGGTAAACTTTGCTTCTAATAATTTTTCTAGGAACGCTTGCGCCTCTTCTTCGGTATCGAAACGATTTGCCAATTCAGCTTTCATTTCACTGCCGTCGACGCTGAAGATTGCCGTGACTTTGAACTGGAACGAGCCAGCAAAGTCATCAATATCGCGTTCTTTCTCAACGAGTAGTCTTACTGCTGGTGATTGGACACGACCGGCAGACTTACCACCTGGTACTTTCTGCCAGACAACAGGAGAAAGCTCAAAACCAACGATGCGATCGAGAATTTGTCGAGCTTGCTGAGCACGCACGAGGCTCATGTCGACCGTTCGCGGATTCTTGACGGCGTTTTGAATCGCCTCTTTGGTAATTTCGTGGAATACAATCCGATTAGTTTTTTCTGGATCAAGCTTTAATACTTCGCACAAATGCCAAGCGATTGCTTCACCTTCGCGGTCTTCATCAGTCGCCAGCCAGACAGTTTCGGCCGCTTTGACATCACGTCGTAATTGAGCAACGACTTTCTTTTTCTCGGAATCGACTTCATAAACAGTTTCGAAGTTATTTTCGACATCGATTGGCGGTGTGCCGTCTTTGGTTTTCTTCACAATACTTCTGATGTGACCGATGCTCGATGTCACGGCGAAATCACTACCCAAATATTTTTGGATAGTTTTACTTTTGGCGGGACTCTCAACGATTACTAAATTCTTTGCCATAAGCAGCTAAATTAATACTCTTTTCATTACTTGTCAACTATTTGATACATATATAAGCATGACTATTGTCTGTCATTGCGCTTATGTCACGTAGCCTACACTGAAATGAATGATTACTGCAAATATATGATTTGTAATGTGCTATTGATCTGCAGCGGTAATAGGTCGTGGCATAGTTGAAGCAGTGTAATTACTACTAGAATAAACAGCTGAATGACCCTCTCCATCTTCAATATAATCAGCCATAACCATTAGTTCTAGCGGTAGTTCAGGTGTAAGTCCAAAATAACCACGTCGTGGGTTTTTCTCGCCAGAAGTCCCGTCATGTTCTTTTATGAGTACCGTTGGACCACCAGAATTACGACTATCAGTCATGTAGACTGCATTTAAAAATAATAAAGCCGTAAGATCTTCGTCGGCGGTTTTGTATGTCTCATCAGGTTCTAGTGCGGGCCATTTTTTTTTGTCTCTCATATTATTAAACCGCTCTAGTTCACACCCGTTTAGCCACACCAGAACTCCCGGGGTAGGATCATCACTGTGAATAAGTGCCGCTCTTGAAGAGTGATCATTTAATTCTCCTACATCTCTCTGCCTGGTAAACCGTTTCATCAAACTCGGTTTAAAATGAGGTATAATGCCCCTAAAGGCAATTGCGCCAGGGTCATCATCTTTCGTTACAATGCCACCTTCGTTTAGTATAGCCAATGATCTATTAATTGCATCATTAGTCATGGTTTTGGCAACGGCGACGCTACGATTTTGCACTCGTTGGCGCCAAGCCTCATGGTCAAAAACTGTCTCTCCGCCACTCTGTGGTGGTGTGTGGGCGTCCAAAGGCACTTCGAAGTCTGGGCCTCGCTCGTCATTTTGATGATCTACAGGTTCTCTATCGTCGGGCATGTATAAATTCCAAATTAATTATTATAATAATATCACTTAGTACCATATAATACAAGTATCAGTTGTTGATTGTACTTCAACTTATTACTTTGCACCGGCAAAGTAATACAAAACTCCCTTACAAATTACGCAAACACGATGATATGAGTAGTTTTACTGTCTCTGGCTCCTGTAGAACTCGTTTCATTTCGCCTTCAACTTTCAGTTTCGGGTAGTCCTCGACGCGCAGTGAAAGTAAAACTACTGATTTCTCGGTTTGCATAAATGCTCGATCTAAACCGAAACCCGACGAAGACTTTCGGATTTGGGTCTGGCCGCAAAGGAGCCCGAACCTGGATGTGAATGTAAAATACACAATAATGACAAAAGCCATGTTTGAATGGCGAACAGCCATGAGTTCGGCTTTTGATTGTTTATTTTACGATGAACATGCCAAGTGAAGCGACGAGCCCAGTGGTTTTGTTACTTTTGCCACCAAAAGTAGATGAATAGTTATTTATGTAAAAAGAAAGTTATTATTTGCGGGACCAATGATTGCCGCCAAGTGCATGAATAATTCCATCAAGCTCCATCATCGTTAACGTCTGCGCAAAAATATCTGCCGATAAACCAGATTTCTGCAGTAGCTCATCACCATCACTAATGCCATTATCGATTTGTTCTAAAATGGCGGCCTGTTCAGAGTTTGCGGCCGATTTCTTCGGTTTGTTATCTCCTGTGACATTCATAAACTCAAGAATCTGATTACTATCTTGCAGTAGCTCGGTACCAACCTTGATCAAGTTGTGATTACCTCGGTAGCTGCTAGATGTGATTGGTCCTGGTACTGCGAAAAGCTGTTTTCCCTGCTCGAGTGCAAGACGGGCGGTAATCATCGAGCCACTACGCTCAGCACCTTCGGCAACGATGACACATTCTGATAATCCGCTAACAATTCGATTGCGCTGTTCGAAATGATAGATCATTGGTTTTGATTTCGAACTGTATTCACTCACGAGCAATCCGCCATTATCAAGGATTTGCTGCGCTAGTCCGTGATGAGTCGCGGGATAAATGTTTTCTAGACCACTCGGCAGCACGGCAATGGTTTTGCCACCGACAGCTAGCGCAGCTCTATGAGCGATGCTGTCGATACCGAGCGCTAGCCCGCTAATTACGACCAAGCCTGCTTCAGCACCGGCACGTGCGAACTTCTCAGCAGCTTGCTTGCCGTAAGCGGTAAACTTTCGCGAACCGACAATTGCTACGGCTGGCATGTTGAGGAGTTCAACATTTCCTTTTAACGATAATTTCTCAACTGGCGGATTAACATTGCGCAGTTTTTCGGGTATCTCACTGCCTTTAACAATAATTATTTTCATGCGTCTCCCCTGTTCTATTCTCGAATTATAGCAAGTTGCAACACGGCAAAACAAACCATAACAATAATCATATTAAAACCACTATTAATAAAATACACAAAAAAGTATTAAAACCATTGACAATAACGCAAATCTGTATTAGAATGTTTTACATTGAGTAGCTTAACCACTACTTTGTACCTTATGCAAGTATGTCTATAAACGACATACACCCCATTAGAATGCTCGTGAGTGAGCGAAGTAACTACCCTCCACTTTGCTCAGTTTTGTCTTCGGATGAAAGCTCACGGGTATGCTAATCCCTTCAATACTAGTTCGTGCTCGTGTCCAAGGTGGATGGTCTGGGAGGGCCGGCTTGAGTTGAGTATTGAATACCGCTCGACGCTTCGGTGCCGATGCTGGATTGAAGGGTATGATAAGCCGAGAAGTGCCCACCCCTTCTCGGCTTTTTAGGTTTCTTATTTCTTCAGGGACGGAGAGATTATGATGTGATATTGGAGCCGTTGAGTATCATTCAATATTTTATCTCAAATATGCTCCATTCAAGTTGAATTTTTTTATATGTTACTCATTACGATAAATACCGAATAGCGTAAAAATTACTTCGAGTTTAAGGCATATTGTTACATGTCTAATGGATAATCCTATACTTACATCTCAGGAGTTTTTTGTGCTGATAGCGCATAACCGAACTTGGTATCTTTTATTAGTTCTAATCCATCACTGGATTGTACAGCAGCTACAGTCAATTTTTTCCATGAATCAAGGTTTCCTCCTAAAGTGTTTCTGAGCTCAATAGCTATTGAGCCGAGTCGAACTTGATAATTCTTTGTCGCTCGAGAGTGTGAACCTCTATGCTGCTAATTAATTGTTCAACCACTTCATCTTCGGTCGGGACGCCACGAGAGGCCATTTCATCAATTAACAATTGTGCGTCTCTTAGCTTGTCAGAGTTTGGCGCTCCATCGTCATCAGTTAAGATGCCTTCCATTCGTTCTAGATCCTCTGAGCTTAGTCCGCGTGACTCGCCATCATCAGCTTTGTTTGTTGCATCGATATTGTGCATATTAGCATAGATAATAACAGAAACACGTAATTTTGTCAATAATCTATTAAACGATTTGCTTGATAACTTGTCTGATGAGTTTTGGTAACTTTTCGGTTTCTTCTTTGTTCCATTTAGCAAGGACATAATCCGACGCATCAAAGACGTCGAGGTCTTTCCCACCGATGCCGATACGTAAACGGTGAAAGTCGTTTGATCGCAAGCTTTCAGAGATTGAGCGGATGCCACGATGACTACTCTTGCCTTCACCGCCAACCTTCATCTCAACACGGCCAAATTCAAAATCAAGCTCGTCGTGAATGATGAGGATTTCCTCAGGCACAATTTTGTAAAATTCACTTAGTAGTAACACACTTTGGCCGCTTAGATTCATAAAAGTGTCAGGCATTATAATAATCTGTTTTTGCTCACCACTACCCTGTTCGCTAATATCACCACGGAACTTCTCTTTGTTTTTGAAAGCAGGAAAATCATTTTTTTTCGCGTACTCTTCGATTGCTAAAAAACCAACATTGTGGCGAGTTTGCGCGTATTCTTTGCCCGGATTTCCGAGCCCAACGATAAGTTTATACATATTATATACCAGTATAGCACTTCTTCGCGTTTAGTGGGTGTGATAGTATAAACATGAGCGAAACACCGAAGGAAACAAACAATGAATGACAATGAATTACACAACAATAACAGTTTAAACCAGCCAAATCCACAGCCAACTGATGGTAGGGATTCTGATATTCAGAAGATAGAAACTGGCTTTCAGGAGCAACCGATAGAGAATGATAATACTTCGATAGCGCCAACGCGGGGAGAGACTTGGGCACAACCGCAATCTGCTACTCCAGTACCGATACCACAGCCATATAGTCCGTCAGCGGCGAAACAAGATAATTCAAGCACTACTAAGAGCTCATTAATTGCTGGCTTTTCGATTGGCGTGGCGTGTTTTTCTCTCCTCGGTAGCTGGATTCCAATTATTAATATTTTTAGTATCATCATCGCTCTCGTAGCGATTATTCTCGGAATTGTTGGGATGTTTAAAAGCAACAAGGCATTGTCGATAACTGGATTAGTGATTAGTGTTATTACTATTTTAGTTGCAGTTGGAATTAATATTTTGTTCTTTGTTGTCGCTGATACGAGTTCTAACAGCGGTGAGCCAGATGCTAATAAGAGCAAAGAGCTATATAAATACAACGAAAAACAAGACGATTTTTACGAATCAACGTAGATTATAATAAAAAACTCTAATTTCATTTTTGACTGACCTTTTTAATCCATGTACCTTTCCCCGACAAAGTTCCAAGACTCTTTCACGCCCCAATTATTTAGATAGGTCCAAGCAGTTACTACCGCTGGCTCATCCGGAACTCCTTTTGGTCGTACTTAACTAGCTATGAGTTCCTCAGGCGATTATAATAATGACAATGAGTTCACCAAGAACGACGATATACCCAGTGTTTTGCTCAACTTCGGCGACAAAATTGAATTAATGTATATACAAAAAAAGTATTGATACATTTTGCCAGTGCAAAGCGACGAACGTATTAATAAGAAGTAATTATATAAGCTACAATTTTGTTAAATTTCTTAATAATTAAAATGTTATTTAACTGGCTTACCATCTTTAGTTGGGGCTTTTGATGAGTCGCTATAGCTAAATTGAATTGGCGTACCGCTAAAATCAGCATGATCCCGGAATTCTTTTTCCAGATAGCGTTTCCAGCTCCAGTGAAGGAATTTCGTCAGTTGACCTTGAATCAGAAATTGCGGTGGACTAGTATCAACCTGCGTGATATAGCGTAGCTTCGGATGTGTGTTTTTCAAACCAGCTGGTGGGTGCATACGGATAGCTCGCTGTAGCCAGCGGTTGAGTTCGCTAGTGGTGAATTTTTGATGACGATTGGTCTCGAGTTCAAGGAAAATATCGAGTAGCTTACTGACATTTTGACCAGTTTCGGAGCTAGTAAAAATCAGTGGCGCCCACCAAATGTGTTTAAATGCTTCTGCGATGCTTGGCGCCAATTTATCTCTAGTATAGGCGTCTTTTTCGATTGAATCCCACTTGGCAACGACGATGATTAAGCTCTTTCCAGCGTCTTTAACCATGCCGGCAATTCTTTGATCGAGATGGGTATTAAGCTCGTTAGCATCGAGTAGTAGACAACAGATTTCGCTATCTTCAATTGCTCGCAAGGTACGTAGCACACTAAACTTCTCGACGCCGACTTCGATTTTGCCGGGTTTTCGAATGCCAGCTGTGTCACGAAGCATTATTTTGCGTGAATGATAGGTCACCTCAACTTCGTTGACGTCACGTGTAGTGCCAGCCCTTGAGCTAACGATTGCTTGTTGCTTCTTAGCTAGCACGTTGAATAGGCTACTTTTACCTACGTTTGGTCGACCGACCAGCGAAACGCCAAGTGTTACACCGTCTTCCTTAACTCGAACCTTAGGAACACTTTTTAGAATTTCGTGTAGTAAGTCATCAATGCCCTGAGCATGCATAGCACTGGTGATTACCTGTGTACGTATACCGGACTTACGCCAATCTTGTTTGGTTTTCTGTGATGATTTATCTGATTTGTTAATTGCTAAAATCACTGGTTTTTTTGCCTTTAGTGCCATCTTGGCGACACGACTGTCTTCCTCCGTTAGCAGTGTGGTTGAGTCAACTACCACGACGATTGAATCAGCACTGATAGCAGCTTCAGTGATTTGTTCCTGGATTGTAGCTTCGAAATCATCCTCGGCTTCTTTGAAGCCGGCTGTATCAACTAGCCAGAAGCTTTGCTGGTTGGCGCGAACCTTGGCGATAACTTTATCTCTCGTGGTCCCCGACTCATCGGCTACGATTGCTTGCTGATGACCAACTAATCGATTAAATAGGCTACTTTTACCTACGTTGGCACGACCAATAATTGCTACGATTGGTAATTTGCTCATGTTTGTAGTCCCTCTATTTCTTCATTCATTAACTTTCGAAACTCACCTGATTTCAGTCCGCGCAGTGTCAGTCCATTCATATCGTAGCGGTGCAGTGTCTCGACATGATTGCCCAGCGCTTCAAAGCTGCGACGGATTTGTCGGTTCCGACCTTCACTCAAGGTAACAAAAAATAATCGATCATCTTTGGTGCCTGGACGAACGCTAAATTTACTAATGCCATCATCGAGCTCCACACCGGGTCCCTGGATGAGAGCTAGGTTTCCTGCATCGAGGGGTTCACGAAGTGTCAAACGGTATGATTTCCGTTTGCTGTATTTCGGATGTGTTAGTTGCTGGGCTAATTCTCCATCATCAGTTAGGATTAGGAGCCCTGATGTATTTCTATCCAATCGACCGACTGGTTTGAGTTTACTGATTTGTTTTGGCAGTAAAGAATAGATGGTTTCGGCCTCACTCTGCTTGGCACGACTAGTAACTACACCAACAGGTTTATGAAACAAAATGTAGCTGTACTCACCTTCTTGGACGGCTACACCATCAAGCAGGACTTCATCACTTTCTGAGATAGTTTGTCCGCGCTCAGCTTGCTTACCATTAACTGAAACCTGGCCATCGATGATGGCATCATCAGCCTTCCGACGAGATAATCCCGAGAAATGAGCTAGAAATTTATTGATACGCATAGAAGTAGTTTAGCGTATTCATCAATAATCTGCTCAAGTTTGCTGCGAAGATATTGCTGGATTTGGACTTGTTGGATGATTGGATACTAGCTTGATTGATTATTTCTCTGTTCGGCTTCGGCTATCATGGCTTGTTCGTCACTCATATCATCGTCAAAATCTGGCGTTGGAGTGCTTGGGGTCTGATTAGTGGCTACGTCGGTACTGCCGGCTTGCGCTGTACCAGACTCGTCATCATCAGTTGAGCTGCCAGCTAAACCCTGTTCAACAGCAGGCGTAGCTGCTGTTAGCTGCTGATTTGAGCTATCTTGCTGCTGATTATCATCGGCTGCGGTTGCTTGAGTGGCCTGTTGTTGAACAGGGTTATCAATCTGGAGAGCAGGTTCAATGGCTGTTAGGATGGTCGGAGCAGGTGCTTGGCTCATAATCTGTTCTGTTCGATCGACATAATTCTCGGTATTCGGCTGTTTCCCAGCCTCAGCGATGGCGGCATCTATTGGCAGATTCGGGATAAAGATATCTTCTTCAGTTGGCTCAGCAGATTTCTCTTCCCTTGCTTCTTTAGCTGGTTCGGCGAGGACTTCTGCCACAACAGCAACCATGTCCTCGATGGTAATTTGTGATTTGATCAAGTAGCGATCAGCACCGAGCCTCTCACCTCGCTCTTTATCACTTTGTTGGCTGAGCGCCGTCATCATAATTATCTTGGCATTTTTGACTTCAGGTGTTGATCGCAGTATATCGAGCACATCAAAACCACTTATTTTTGGCATCATAACGTCGAGGATTAGTAAATCTGGCTTTTCACGAACCGCAACAGCTAGGGCTTCTTCGCCATCAGATGCTGTAATAGTTTCGTAATCTTCTGCCTCTAAGCTAGCCGCATAGATTTCACGCAAATTACTATCGTCTTCTACTAACAGAATTTTAGTCATTGATTTCATGATATACCACTAGAGTTTTTGCTGCAAGCCATAAGCGTGATTTGATACATGACTGAGTGTTTTTAGTATCTCAAGTCAGTTAATTACTTGCTGATTTTAATCTCATTGTCTCGGCATCTTTTGTTGATAGTCGCGGTAGCTGGATGAAAAATGAACTACCTTCGCCTGGTTTGCTTTCGACCCAGATTCTACCATTATAGAGTTCGACAATCTGCCGTGATATGAACAAGCCTAATCCGGTGCCGCCAATGGTACGAGTGGCGCTGCTATCGACACGGTAGAACTTCTCAAAAAGATGTCGGATATCTTCTTCTGGTATGCCGAGGCCACTGTCGCGAACGACAATTTGAACGGTTTTTTCATCACCACTGAGGTCGACGATCACGCCGCCCTTTTCAGTGAACTTGATGGCGTTATTGATTAGATTGGTCACGACCTCTGCCATGCGATTTTCATCAACGTGAATCAGGTAGACAGGCGCAACGGCAATTTTGGCTTTGCCACCATGCGTCATTAAGATATCGAGATTTTTCTCCTGTGCGCCGAACTTCTCTTCCTCGATAATTTTACTTAAGAATTGATCAGTATTAATGACGATGGGGTGACTTACTAGTCGACCGTCTTCACTCTTGCTAGCGGTCAATAAATCTTGAAAAAGCTCACCCAATCGTTTTGTTGAAGCTCGGGCTTTTACAATGTAGCTTTTGGCTTTGTCGTCAATGATTGAGATTTTCGGATTCATGGCTAGTGCCAAATAGCCTTCGATAGCAGCAACTGGTGTGCGCATTTCGTGACTGGCAGTGCTGACGAACTCGGCTCTTCTCTTTTCTTGCTCGCGCTCGATGCTGACGTCGCGCATGACAACAATAGTGCCGTTGACTTTATTGTCACTAGCTTTAATTGGCGCGATAGACGCTGACATGGTAATAATCCGTTTATTCTTAGTCTGAACGTTGAGGTCTTTTTTTATAGCTTCACCGCTACGCATGACTTGGTTAATCGGATTCGATTCGCGCGGAATTGGGTTACCCTTTTCGTCAAATAGTGGAATGACTAGCTCGCTGCTGATGCTGATTGCGTCACTCCCCAGCCAACCAAATGTTTGCTGAGCTGCTTTGTTAATGATTAGTATTACAGTGTCGGTGTCAGTTACGACCACGCAGTCGCTAATGGCCTCGATTAAAATGTTAGCTTTATTCTTTTCTTCGTCTAGCTTGTTGTTGAGAATAGTATTTTTTGAGCTAGTGCTAGCTTTTTCCTCACTTTGGAGTAATTGCCATCCAACGAACATGGCTGCTAATTGTGCAAGTAGAATTACTATAAGTTGAGTAATATTTAGTGAAAATACTGGCGTAAGCTTCAGTTCGAGCACGAACCAGACCGCACTTAAGATAAGCGCACTATCGAAAAAGCTGGCATATTCTGCTAGTAACATGCCACAGAGTAGCGCCAGAATCAGCCCATATAGCGCGGTGTGGAGCGATGTCGAGGTTGCAAGTAAGATTATTAGTAAACTACAGAGAAGCAGACTGGTTCCCGTGGCGACAGTCTCAGAAAAGTGTTGAATAATTTGCTGCCTGAGTGCGACTATCAGGAGAATGATCGCGCCGATAAATAAACTGAGCTTGGAGATACCAAAGTTTGAGCCGAGCAATTCATCACCCCATAGCCCATAAGCAGAACCGAGGACAGCAAATAGACCAATCGTTCCGGTTGTTAGTTCGACAACTATACCGTGATATTTTGATTTTCTTAACTTTACAAGCGCCATTTGCTACCAGTATACCTTTTTTAGTTAGTAATGTTTACGCTTTTACGAGTAGTTCTTGAGAAAAATGACTGATTTCTTTATTTTTTTTATGTTACTATATGTGAGTATTATGGCCCCTTCGTCTAGTGGCCCAGGACATCAGGTTCTCATCCTGAAAACAGGAGTTCGATTCTCCTAGGGGTCACCAAGTAAAAAACACCATTTTGAGTGGTGCTTTTTACTTGGTGATTCTCTAACAGCAAATCATCGAAAGGTTGGAACTCGAATATTGTCAATGCTATAATCAGTAACGATAGTGGATAGCAATAATATCAAAACGTTGGATTTTATGGGTCACCTTTTGGTGGACTTTTTTAATGGCTGGCTCTTTGCTGAGAGCCACGAACTTCGTTAAAGAATTCAGATAGTTGTCATAATCTTTGATTTGACAACTTCTATCGAAATGTTTAAATGTGATGAAGTCATGATTGTCTTATAGTGTCTATTAATTATAAAAAAAATAGGAAAAATAAAAACCAGATTATTGTTGCTATGGTCGCTAGATTGAAGATGGTTTTAATAGTTTCTACTGTACCCCATTTTGGTTTTTGTAGAACCGGTTCATAGGTACCAATATTGTCCACCATTTTAAAGGTCTTTTGTTTTCCTAGTGTTGCTGTATTGATCATACTTATAGCGGAAAACATTTTCCATACGCTTTTTTTCGAGTTTATCTCATTAGAATATAGATAAAGATGATTACCTATAAATTCAAAATCAATTGCATACCTAGAGTTACTAAGTTGTGAGATAAGTTCTGGTGTGAGAACCTGTAAAACCTCGATTTCGTACTCACTTGGTCCGTAAGCTACGAATTGACTGTCAAATGCTTCACCTAGATTTAAGCGTTGACTATTTTTTGTGTGACCGCCATTAACAGCTGGATTTAGTTTATTGTCAAGAATAATGTGTGGAAATCTTCTCTGTAACGCTATCTCCGCTACGCCAAACTTGACTACAGGATCACTTTTTTTGTAGATTGGTTGTATTAAAAAATTGAAAACCCGAAATTCATTATTACCAATTTTCCCGCTGACAACATGCTCTATCTGATATGAATCTGGATTAGTTTGAAACAAAGAGCCAAGGCTAGAAAATATACGGTCCAATTATATGTGTTTGAAGTTGTTATCGTCACAGAATAGCCTAAGCTGACTTGAGAAAAGCTGTTCGTTTCGATCGGAATTGATATGTATCGACAGAGTTATCGCACCCATGACAAAAAGGAACGCTATGATCACGAATATAACCGGTGTATCAGTAAAAAAGAATAATAAGAAGATAAAAACAGACAATATCATGCTCGTGTAAATTATTGGGTTGATCACTTTTGCTGGGACCCAGACGGTATCAAAGACTATTACTGTATCTCTAGTATTCCTGTCAAAGGCTGTATAGTTTAGCATGTTAAGATGTTGTTTTATGCAGCCGTATCTACTATGGCATCATGTTTTTTCTGTGAACGCCATGCGAAGAACCACAACATTCCTGCCCCACCATTCCAGACTAAGCTTGCTAAGAGTGCCGCTGAGCCAAAAACTATCGGTGCACTACTCCCAACAAAAATATCTTCAATCTTTCGTTCTATTTTGAGCTCTTCCGTTGTAAGCGAAGAGCTATTGGTCGCAGATTCTTGATAGCTACTTTCTCTAACTCCTTTTTTAAACGAGTTACTATTAGTAGCTACGTAGGCAGATACCCCAGCTAGTAGGACAGCTAAGAGTAACGCTATAAATTTGAGGTAGAGTCCTACACTTTTCTTGAAGTAAAGCAAGCCAAGTGCAATCAAGCTAAGAAGATTGATAATTGGGCTTATTGCTGTAGCAATCGCAACCAAAGGCTCGTTCTCGCTAGCAAAGCCGATTGCAGCGATAAATGAAAAAAGTGATCCAAACAAACTAAAAAATGCCACAATCGAGGCTAAAATTAACATCGTCAGGAAAAAACCAGAGTAACGACCATTGTTTGTTGAAGTGGTGCTAGGCTGCATTGCCGTAGCTGGCTGTGGGGTCGGTTGGCTAATTGATTGGTCCATAGGCTTATCGCGTACGGCTGAAGTAAATCCCTGGTTTCCATCGTTTTTTATGTTGTGCGATTTTATTTCATTTGCAGTGGCGCCGGATGATTGTTTTGTTTCTTCGTTCATATTTCCTTTGTTTATTATGTAGTCACAATTAATATAGCATAAACTCGATGGCTTGCTGCGATGAGCAGCTTTACTTGTCAACTGCTCCACTTTGTTTGGCTGGTATGCTGTGAGTACTTGCAAATTCATAAATAGCTTGCGCACGGCGAACAAGATACGGATGCGTACTAAATGTTTCGCTAACTAAATTAAAGCCATTGTTGCTCTCGGTGAGTTGGTTTGTGATTCCTTCAATAGTGGCATACTTTGTGACATTTGGACCAACGTGAACTTTTATTAAAGCACTAATGACAACATCTGGATCGGCAGTATACGCAACGCTCAAGCGATCAGCGGTTTTCTCTGCTCGCCGACTCCAGAAACCAAAAATCCAAGTAAAAATCCCACCAAAGAAAGGGATCGAATATAGTGGAGCGAGGTAGATACCAATGCTAGTGTGCTTATATGCAATATGCCCAATTTCATGTACGACAATCGACTTCAATTCATCAGGAGTGAGACCATCGACTGCTCCGGAATGTAAGACTACGCAATATGGCTTCATAAAGCCGAAAGCATAGGCATTTAGCATCGGCTGTTGGATAATAAAAATTTCCATTGGTGGAATATTAAGGTCGCTGCAAACTGAGATGGCGTAGTTGTGCAGCCAAGACATTGAAGAAAAACGAATATTGAGCGCGTTAGCAAGCATTATCTGGCGCTGCATACGGATGGTAATCATAATCGTGCCTAAGACTACGGCTAGAAGAATAGCGAAAAGTCCCACAAACACTACTTCACCTATAAAACCTTGAATGCCATCCTGGAGTGAAGCAATTAATATTGCGAAAAAAAGATAAATACTTAGCATTGCTCCACTAGCGATCAGGCCAATGACTAGAGCGGAAGTATCTTTGCTGCTTCTTGCCTGTTCTAATATTGGTGATTTAATAAAGGGATCTCCTACTTTTTTGATTTTAATTACTTTAGTAATCATAGCAAATTCTCTTACTACTTTGCACCGGCAAAGTAGTAAAAACTTAGCGATAAAACTGAAGGAAACCATGGTTATATAAAAAATAATTGACAAAAAATCAAAATATACATATGTTATTCACATAGTAGTTTATTGATTTTCGTAAGGTGCACGGAATATAATTATGCAAAATGCAGAAATGCCACGAGGAGCAGATATGAATTCTCAAAAGTGGGATGGAACTTTAACTGCACAGCAAGTTGGACCCGATGGTTGCGGCGAAGGAACCCCTGAAGAATGCTTCGCATTATATGGGGAAACCGGTGCGTTTCAATGTCTTGTTGAAGTAAACCCTGAATTGGCGGTTCAAGCTGCAGTCAGTCTTGCTGGGAGGGTGAACATAGATCCAGTAACATCCGAAGTCCGCTGTCCGGCACCAGATGGCATAGCTGAAATTGCAGTGGCGATTTCATCGCAGGGCGAACTAGAGGCTAGTCGAGTGAGGGATGTCGCACAAAAAAACAGCAGAAAATCATCAGATAGGACCAGAGGGCGAGAAAACTGGAAGCTTCAATGATCTGCTTATTGAAGTTAATGTCAGCCTTGGGTATAGACGATTACCCAACGATGGTGATACGTAAATCCGTAATTTCCTGTTCGCAAGACTTGTCACATACAGCAATCAGTTGAGCTTTTGCGAAATGAGCAA
>CAZUNB010000031.1:0-13474 GCA_964622235.1 uncultured Candidatus Saccharibacteria bacterium
TCGCCAAAGAACATGGCTACCAAACCATTTATATTTCTGCACAGCATGCCAATATTCTTTTTGGTGTAGGGGCAGAATTTATTGATCATGTTATTACCTTAGATGATGCACCAAAAGTGTTTAATACAGAAAAAGAGAAATCGACAAAAAGCTCGTCTAAACTTGGGGGAAGAGCAATTATTGCTACACCAGATTCGATGTTATACGAAGGCTTTATCGATAATCAAGACCGAGATGTATCCAATCAAGTTACCGAACTTGATAAAAATAGCATAGCTACATTTTTGCCTAAGTTTAGAGACGAGAGACTGAAAAAGCTTTGGATTCTATATAAAGCTCGTAATTTTAATGATCAACTTACAGCTGACGAGCGAGATACTTATGAAAAATACCGAGCGCAGAATATTCTTGGACCAAAAGCCTTCTACCCACTCGAGAAGTTTTTAGAGGATCTGAAGAAGCTGGCAGAAACAGTAGATGCATCTAAAATACATCTACTTGAGGACCTACAATTGTGGGCTGAGGCAATATATCCATCCGAACCATCATAGAATACTTCATAGCCTTTATTTGTATATGTTGCTAAAATAGTCGTATGCATTGGAAGCCTTTTTACAACGTTACACTTGATCCGATTATTGCAGCTCAGACGAAGTGGTCGGAGATTAAGGATTTTGACGATGCGCTAAATGTGAATATCGGTTACGTTGTTGATGGTGACCATCTTTTTCGGCCAACAGAGATTGAGTCAGCAGTAATAGATCAATGGCAGCATAATAAGATCGAGAAAGCCTATGCGCTACAGAGTCAGTTTGGCAATCAACGCTATATCAAAGCTCTTGCCCACTGGATGTTTCCAGCAGCACCAATCGCTGATTTCTCGGTGCAATCATTTGGTGGAACCGGTGGACTACATATCGTCGCCGAGCTGCTCATGCAAATGCGAAATAGTAATGAAATTCTAATTGACCCAGGTTGGCAAAATCATCAAGCTCTGTTCTCATCATTTAAAAAGAGGAGCTACTCACGTACGACAGATAACCAACCACACTATAACCATGAACTGTATATTGAGGCGCTTCATTTAATGCCAAATGGCTCAACGGCACTCATTCAGCCGTTAGCTTACAATAATGATGGTCTTGATCGAACGACTGAGCAGCTGGTGCAAATTGCCAAGATTATTAAACAAAAATCGATGATTGTTGTTTATGATGTAGCATATTTTGGCTTTGCTGACGGAGTTGAGACTGATCGAAAAAAACTTGAAAATGTACTTACGATTGAGCATCAATCTTTACTAGTTGCGACTAATAGCAAAAATCTTGGATTGTACAATGAACGATTAGCAGCTATCTATGGTTTCCATTTTATTAGTAAAGATGCTCGTCAGATGATTGAAATGCTTAAGGCTAATATCCGTGCTAATTATTCCAGTCCGAGTTACAACATCGCCCAAGCAACTTCGGATGTACTTAGCAACTCAAAGATTTGTAACTCCATCGAGTCACAAATTAATGCTCAGCTCGAAAAAATAAATAATAGTCGAAAGTTGCTAGCTGATTCAATCGAGAAAATACTAGATATTAATGTTGATCATATACGTCGAGGGAAGGGTTTGTATTGCTTAGCCAGCAGCAATGACATGAACCAGGGGCAACAACAAGCATTACTCGAGCAACATATTCTACTGAGTACGTTTCGGATTGATATCGCCGCCTTACAAGATAGTGCCGAGGTAGAAAGGCTGACGCACGCGCTGTCTGAAATTAGTCTTTAAGCTATGAGTGTTGTTCTTGCTTTGTTTGCACACGATTCAAGTCTTCATGGCGAAGAGACCAGTAGTCTTGAGCATTTTTTTATGATGCCATTACTACTGCCATCCCTGATTATCGGTTTTAGTTTTTTTATTTACCTGTTACTAACTAAGATATTTCGCTTCAGTATACTAGGTACGGTACAAACAATTTGTGGACTATATCTTGTTGCTGGTGTCGGTCTGATCCGTTATTTGCCAATCTTCTCTGCGCTGTTGTTTATCGTTGGTACAATTACTACTCTTGTTATAGTCTTACTCAGTCTGCAAGATAGTCGGTAGTTCGTGAACGACGACCAAGGCAGTTTTCAACCACTCGCAGAGTTAATGCGGCCAACCAATATTAAAAATGTGCTTGGGCAGGATGATGTTTTGCAACCAGGCAAGTTGCTTGAGAAAATAGTAGCTAAAAACTCGCCGACTAGTCTAATTTTTTGGGGTCCTCCAGGAACAGGTAAAACTACTCTAGCTCGGATTTTAGGTAAAGCCTGGGAAGCTGATTTTATCGAAATATCGGCAGTAAGTAGTAATCTAGCCCAAGTACGAGAAGTCATCATGCGGGCCCAAGAAAACAAGCGTTTGCAACAAAGAACATTACTATTTGTAGACGAGATACACCGCTTTAACAAATCACAACAAGATGCATTTTTGCCACATGTGGAGAACGGTTTAATTATATTAATTGGTGCTACCACGGAAAATCCAAGCTTTGAAGTCAATAGTGCATTACTGAGTCGTGTTCAAGTGATTCGCTTAAAACAGCTCAGCTCTGAATCGATACAAGCAATATTGTCGCGTGCTACAGAGTATATTGATAGAAAGGTTGATTCAGCTGCTTTGAAACTACTTTCCGAAACCGCCTCAGGCGATGCTCGAACTGCGCTAAATAACCTTGAAGCTGTCGCCAAATTAACCAACAATAAGATAACAGAGAAAATCATTCGTGATTTGTTGCCAAAAATTAGCCCACGATATGACAAAAAATCAGACATGCATTATGATGTCATCAGCGCGTATATTAAAAGTATGCGTGGCGGCAATGAAACGGCAGCATGCTATTATTTGCAACGAATGCTGCAAGCTGGCGAAGATCCATTGTTTATTAGTCGACGAATCGTTATTTTCGCAAGCGAAGATATTGGCATGGCTAGTCCGCATGCCCTAACATTAGCAATGGCTGCGCGAGATGCCGTGGCAGTGATTGGTCTGCCGGAAGCTGAGTACGTATTGACACATGCAACTGTAGCGATGTGCCAGGCTAAAAAGTCACGTAACGTCGCAGACCAATTGCAAACTTCTAAGCAGATGGCTGCAGATTATCCTAATGCTGAAGTTCCGTTGTATCTCAGGAATGCAGTTACGAAGTTGATGAAGGACAGCGGTTATGGGAGAAATAATCAATGGAAAGCAGACTTTGAACTCGAGAAAGGTTTTTTGCCAGATGAAATCGGACAAAAATAATTCTGTTCACGCCTCACTCTTTGCTACACTAAAGCGAATGTCACTAATTATTATTCTCATTATTATTAGCATCGTATTGATTGCGTTTTTTGGTTTTTTGAGTTCAGCTGAACGAGGTTTCTATTTATCACAGCCATCACATATGAACTATGAAAAATTTGAGAGGAGTTATAGAGTCTATGTACCAGATAGCAAAGACGAACCAACCGAAATGGTAGTATTATTGCATGGCTATTCTGATACTGGGCGACTAATTTCTTACTACACTGGCATGATAAATTTAGCGAAAAAAGAGAATTTCATTGTGGTGGTGCCAGAGGGGCTGCGGGCTCGCAAGATGGGGCCAAAAGGCTGGAATGTCAATGTTTGTTGTGGGGTTGGTTGGGTAGAAGGTGCTGATGACAGCGGTTTCGTTAGCGAGCTTAGTAAAAAAATAGCCAAAGAACATAATATTGCCACCGAGAAACGGTTTGTCACCGGCTTCTCAAATGGAGCTATGATGACGCAGAAACTGATGATGGAGCATCCTGATTTGTTCTCTGCTGGAGCGGCGTTTAGTGGCGCGGTTGAAAACGAAAAGGGCAAGATTGGTAGACCTACTAAGCCTGTTTCGTTGCTGCTTGTGCATGGTGAGAGAGATTCAACAATATTGTTTAATGGTGGCTCGAAAAATAACGATGGTGAGTTTGTCTGGCAGTCGTTTGATGATGAGGTTAAGCTATGGTTGAAGACAGATGTATGTATAGACACCAAGCCAACAAAAAAATCGAATAATTCCGATCAAGGAAACGCCTCTTTTACTACTTGGCGATGCGATGGAAGGAATACGATTAGAAGCATTAGCTATAGCAATTTACCACATCGTTGGCCGGGTGCACGCTATACAGACTTTTCTAGTCGGATAAGTAATGGTTCGGTCACGATGCTTGATTTTTTCAGAAGTGTTAATTAATTGATTTTAGTTAAGTCAAATTTTTTTCAATAGTTGCTTTCGTACTTCTTCGGGCATTTTGTCAATTATTTTTTTAACGTAATGGTGCTCATGGCCGTAGGCCTTAATTAGAATAATCGCGCCAGCTAAACCTAGCACCCAACCCTGCAAGAAGGGTATTAAACCTAACACTCCACCTAAAATGAGGAGCAGCCAACCTAAGAAAAGTGTTAGAAATCTATGAATTTTTCTCTTGCGAACTTTATTCATCAATAGATGGTTTTTGTTTGGTTGAGTTGTAGCTGCCGAGGATTGTTACGTTGCTACCGCGAACCGCCAGATCATCGAGTACGCCGAGTGCGTTTGCCAGTGATGCCTCAAAGTCAATATAGAATACATACTGCCAAGCTTTCTCTGGAACGGGACGAGAGGTCAGTTTACTTAGGTTTATCTCACGCTGAGCGAATAGTCCTAGCGCCTCGTAGAGTGAGCCTGGTCGTTCAGGTAATGACATAGCAATGGAAGTCTTGTTAGGATTTTTGGCTGTGTCTTTTTGCTTGCTGATACTGATAAATCGTGTGTAATTTTCGCTAACATGTTCGATATTTTCTTCCAAAATCTCTAGGTCATAGCGCTTGGCAAGCTCGGTTGAACCAATGACCGCTTGCGTAGGGCTGGGATTATTTGCCAAATCTTCAGCAGCAACAGCAGTGTCTGTTGCGACCTCAGTTGAAATTTTAGGCAAACTGTTTCGTAGAAACTCCCTAGCCTCTTCGAGTGCAACTGCGTGAGATCGAACGGTTTTAAGATCTTCGAATTTAGTACCTTTATTGGCAAGCAACGATAATTTTACATGGACGTAGACTTCGCCTGTAATCCAGATATCACTATTTTTTATTAGTAGGTCGTATACTTCATTGATTGATCCATAGATAGAATTCTCAATAGCAACTACACCTGCATCTGCTTCATTATCGAGCACTTTCTTGAAGACGCCATAGAAGCTATCTGACACGATGAGTTGGCTGTCCGGGAATAGCTTCAGTCGAGCAATATCATGGAAAGAGCCTGCTTGACCTTGAATTGCTATTTTTGTCATGAATTTATTATACCAGAATCCAGACTAGTAGGTTTTGATATTTTTAGCTTGTTTCAAAATCTCTTCAACATCTAGATCGAGACCTTTGCTGTCATAGAATTTTCGGCATTCTTTGGTTGGCATATCGATGACGATAGTATCACCACTATCTAGTTTTATTTTTTGTGGCTTACCATTAAAAGTATCTTTTCCTGTTTCTCCGAAATAAATACTTATTGAACTACACTGAGGTTTACCAGGTGCAGGTATTGAATTTGATCTTCCACCGAAAAGCTTGAAAGCGTCAGTGTTCGTCATATTTTCTAATGCATAGGCAGAAGATAGTATATTGTCGGTAGTTATCTGAATCTCTTTTGTTTTGGCATTCGTCACGTCGTCTTGGTATGCTTGTGATTTTATAAGGTAGTTTACCGTTTCTTCATTGAAGGGAATTGATGCTCTGACTTTTGGTAGTCGAATCTCTCTAGTGACCTCATCGATGATCATCGGTTCTGACATAAAAATCTGCCGCATTCTCGGCTCAGTGTCTCTAATTATTTGTGCAAAAAGGCCCATACTAATAGATTCCACGTAGATGGTCAGATAGTATGACCAACCTCCGAATATAATCGCCATAGAGCTAATTGCTATAACAATCATCACATGAAACTTGCGATGATTGCAGGTTGATTTTGCTTTAGACGACTCTTTTTTATTTTTTTTCATATTTTTCCTTTTAGCGTATTTGCTTTTAGTATACGCCGACTGTTTATTTTGCGTCAACAGGCTTCAATTTAAAGCTAAAAACTGCTATAATTGGCAGTTATGCAAGAGGAAATTGTCGTTCGTGGTGCAAGAGAGCACAATCTAAAAAATATTGACATATCTATTCCGCGCAACAAGTTAGTTGTTATCACCGGCTTGAGCGGTTCGGGCAAATCAAGCTTAGCTTTTGATACAATTTATGCCGAAGGACAACGGCGCTATGTCGAAAGTCTGTCTAGCTATGCGAGGCAGTTTCTTGGTCTAATGGAAAAACCAGACGTGGATCAGATCGATGGTCTAAGTCCAGCAATTAGTATTGATCAGAAATCAACAAGTCGAAATCCACGTTCAACTGTGGCGACTGTTACTGAAATATATGATTATCTTCGGCTTTTGTTTGCTCGTATCGGAGTGCCACACTGTCCAATATGTGGCAATGTTGTTTCTCGACAAACACCTGCTCAGATTGTAGATGCCATTCTAAATTTACCAGATGCGAAAAAACTGCTTGTATTGGCTCCGGTTGTAGTTGATAAAAAAGGCGAGTATCAACACATACCGGCAGAGTTTAAGAAAGCTGGGTTTGCTCGTGCTCGAGTTGACGGTGTTATATATGATCTTGACGAGTGGCCAACGCTTGATAAAAAATATAAACACACTATCGAGATTGTTGTTGATCGACTTCTGAATGATCTTGAGTCACGCCAGCGAATTAGTGAATCGGTCGAAGCTGCACTTGAATTGGCTGATGGTGTATTGAAGGTGATTGATGCTGAAAGTGATGAGGAGTTCCTCTTTAGCGAACAGTTTGCGTGTATTGATCATCCGAATGTAGCAATTCCTGAATTGGCTCCTCGAACCTTTAGTTTTAATAGTCCTCATGGTGCTTGTCCAACTTGTTCTGGTCTTGGCTTTCGTAAAGAAGTTGATCCAAATCTAGTATTGGCTAGTCAACGATTGACTATTTCTGAAGGTGCTATTCGAGTTTGGACAAATATGCGCGATGATTCTTGGAATATTAAAAAGGTAGCAGCAGTTGGTGAAAAATATGGCTTTACTATTAATCAACCGTGGGAAAAATTATCCGACGAACAGGTAGAGAAAATCCTCTATGGTACTGGCAAAGAAACCTACTTTGTTCAGATGGGCGATGGTCGTGGTTGGAACAGCAGCTATGAAGGCGTAATTCCAAATCTTGAGCGACGATATGGGGATACTGATAGCGAGTTTATGCGCGCAGAAATTGATAAGTACATGCTTGATAAACCATGCCACACTTGCAAAGGTCGCAGACTAAAACCAGAAGCACTTGGTGTGACGATAGCTAATTCTTCGATTATGGATGTCTGTGAATTATCTATTTC
The DNA here is from genome assembly GCA_964622235.1 of uncultured Candidatus Saccharibacteria bacterium. Taxonomy (GTDB): domain Bacteria; phylum Patescibacteriota; class Saccharimonadia; order Saccharimonadales; family JAGPDM01; genus CAZUNB01. The sequence goes on from CAZUNB010000031.1 coordinate 7,416, forward strand.
CGACGCTTTGGAATTTTTCGAACAACTTGATCTAAGCCAACGAGATATGCATATTGCCAGACAGGTCTTAAAAGAAGTTCGTTCAAGAATAGGTTTTTTGAACGATGTTGGATTGTCATATCTTACGTTACTACGTAGTGCCAACACACTTAGTGGTGGCGAAGCCCAGCGAATTCGACTCGCTACTCAGATTGGTTCTGGACTCACTGGCGTTCTCTACGTGCTTGATGAGCCAAGTATTGGTCTTCATCAACGTGATAATAACCGTCTTATTAAAACGCTTATTCGTTTACGCGACCTTGGTAATACAGTTTTAGTGGTTGAGCATGATGAAGAAACCATGCGGATAGCGGATTACTTGGTCGACATCGGTCCTGGCGCTGGAGTGCACGGCGGCGAAGTAGTTGCCGAGGGAACACCAAAACAAGTCGAAATGAATGAGAAAAGTATCACCGGTCAATATCTAGCAGGTAAGGTTGCGATTGCAACACCGAAGAAACGTCGCAAGGGTAACGGTAACACGCTACGCATCAAAGGTGCTCGTGAGAATAACCTTCAAAATGTTGATGCTAGCTTTCCGCTTGGCACGATGATTGGTGTTACTGGTGTTAGTGGTTCAGGAAAATCAAGTTTGATAAATAACATTCTTGCTAAAGAATTAGCCAATAAGCTTAATCGAGCACGTCATGTAGGCGGACAACATGATGAAATAAAGGGTATCGAGCATCTGGATAAAGTCATCGTAATTGATCAATCAGCAATTGGTCGAACTCCCCGTTCTAATCCTGCAACCTACACTGGACTGTTTACACCAATTCGTGAGTTGTTTGCAAAAACGCCTGAAGCTAAGATTCGCGGCTATAAACCTGGTAGGTTTAGCTTCAATGTAAAGGGGGGTCGTTGCGAAGCTTGTTCTGGTGATGGAATGATAAAGATTGAGATGCACTTTTTACCTGATGTCTATGTGCAATGTGAAGAATGTAATGGTGCTCGCTATAATCGCGAGGCGCTTGAAATTCACTACAAAGGTAAGAATATTTCTGATGTGCTCGGCTTAACCATTGAGCAAGCGACTGATTTTTTCGAGCACATTCCTTCGATTCATCGACGGTTACAAACTTTGCTTGAAGTCGGACTCGGTTACGTCAAGCTAGGTCAGCCCGCGACTCAACTATCTGGTGGTGAAGCTCAACGCATTAAGCTCGCTAGTGAATTAGCCAAACGTAGCACAGGAAAAACTCTCTATATTCTTGATGAACCAACAACTGGGCTACACTTCGCCGATGTTAAACGATTGCTAGAAGTCCTTAACAAATTAGTCGAAGGCGGCAACACAATTGTTGTGATCGAACATAACTTAGACGTTATTAAGACGGCTGACTATCTAATCGATCTTGGCCCAGAAGGCGGTAAAGGTGGTGGACAAATTATTGCTACCGGAACGCCGGAACAGGTAGCTAAGGTAAAAAAATCTTACACGGCAACCTATCTTAAAGAAGTTTTGTAAAGCTATTTAAGTAATCGATAGATTATAAAGGCTATGATTATTATTGCCAAGAAACCGAGCGAAATGATATCAACATAACGTTCGATTTTATCTTTATATTTTTTACCAAGAAAGTTGGCTAGAGCTGCGACTAAGAAAAAACGAGCACCTCGTCCAGCTATACTGGCGGCAACAAATGGAGCAAAGGCAACCCTAAAAACTCCGCCAGCTATGGTGAAAACTTTGAAAGGGATTGGTGTGAAGGCAGCAACAAGGATAATCGTCACTGAATATTGGTCATAAAGAGTTTCCACAGTTGAGAAACTATCATGCAGATGCAACGAACTAATCAGGAAATCACCGAAACTTTCCCATAAAACTGCACCAATAAAGTAGCCAAACATGCCACCAAATACTGAAGCAATTGTCGTTAAAGCTGCGAAATGCAGCCATTTTTTTGGTTTACTAAACACCATCGCTAGCAGTAACGGATCGGGCGGAATTGGAAAGAAACTAGACTCGGCGAATCCGACGACCCCAAGTGCCACTGCAGCATATTTCGTAGTAGCCCAAGCAACTGTCCAACGGTAGGCAGCTTTAATTACATTTCGTAACGGTGCGATTAGCCATAACAGTGCCAGAAGAGGTTGTTTATAGGCTTTTTCTAATGTTGAGGAGTTGTCTGGAGCTTTTTTTATCTTCATTGCTTTACATACTATAGGCTATAGGTACCATACTTGTCGATTGGCTTAATAGCTTGTAGCTGTACTACAATGTCTCTATGAACTCTGATGATAACTCGAGCGACAATACGCAGGACGATTACGGTCATGATGATCCGCGCGACACCTCTTTTTTAAATAGTTTTCAGCGTGATCCAAGCGCAATGAAGAACAGAGTGTCGGCTGGTTTCATGAATGAGCCTGATCAACAAAATGTTAATAACCGTCCGAATAGGCAACTAGATGATACATTCGTACCTCCTCCACTACCTCCAACCTTACCAGTTACTATCGGTACTTCAACGGCGCAACCGGCCCACAGAAATGATTATCAGAGCTATAGTGTTGTCGATACAACTGCTGCACCTAAAAGCCAAGGATATGATGTGGCGCCATCTCAGCGAACATCATCTATACCGCAGCCGGTTTTTCATGGCAGCGACGAAGACTCAGCACTGAAGTCACCGCAAAATAGTCAAAATCAACAATTTAATAATGTTCCTTCGTCGTTAACGGATATTGATAGTAATCAGTTGAACAACCGTAACCAAATCGATCCACTGCCAGCAGCCGTACCTGTTCTAGGGCCAGCCGTCTTTGCTCCCGTCATCGAGCAGCAGCAAGCGAGAATCTCTCAAATTCCTGTACAGACATATACACTAGTAGGTGACACTGAGCCAAAGCCAGCTTCTGTAGAAACACTTCCCCCAAATTTTCCACCTACGCCTCAAAAAATGCAGTCTGAACGATTACCACCGCAACCACAATCGGAAGCAGCGCCAACTCCGAAGAAAATATTAAAACCGATTGTTTCTCAGCCACTCCTCAGCCCATGGCAACCACTATATGGGCCAGTAACCGCTGCGCAAGCCGCCGGTGTTACTAAATCTTCTAGAGTCAAAAGACCCCCAAGAGTAAAAGAGGAAATGGCGCCAAAAGAGCGGCAGTACGTTCCGAACACAATACTCAATAAAACAGATTCCCAGATATTGCTTTTGGTCTTTGCAGTATTTCTAGCTTTTTTCTCGGGAATTGGTTATTTCTTGCCATTGCTCGGTGTCGGTATCGGACTAACAGGTTTATTCTTGATTATACTGTTGCGTAATCAATCACCAACACTCGGCAAAATTGGTTTTGCAATAGCCATCATAGGTATCTCTTTTTCGGGATTTATGTATTACCGCACTGCATTTCGATTTAATTATGAAGCCTATATAAGCAGCCAATATAATTATGTAATTTATAAGCCTAACAACTGGAATATAACTACTAGTACGACTGAGAGTTCTAGTATTACTCGTTTCGATAGTCCAGAAATTGACGATAAGAATCCTCTAGCAAGCGTTGGTGTTGCCACACTGCTTAATACACCGAAAAATAATGATTCAGATAGCGCAAAAAATAGTCTGTTTCAGCGCTATGCACGAGCCGTTGCAACGCCGTATGATGATTACGAAGAAGTTAAACGTGAAGAGATCACGATAGATGATTTACCGGCGCTATATATTAATGCTCAAGGGTCTATTGACGGCCGAACTGACATGTTAGAGTATTACGTAATATATAACCAACGCGGAAATTCGTATGTCCTATCCTTTAACCGTTATAGCGCAAAAAAGGACGATTTTGAAAAAAACTTTATACAGATACGGGATTCATTCGACGCTAACGCCGACCTTGAGAATATTGGTAAATAACTCTAAAATATCATTTATGCAGAAGATTATACTGTTCTATAAATTTACTCCAGTTAAAGATACAGATGCGGTTCGTAAATGGCAGACACTAATGGCAGCTGAGCGAGGCTTAAATGGTAGGGTCATCGTTAGCCAGCACGGAATTAACGCTACATTTGGTGGTGATATCGAAGCGCTTGAAGATTACATTGAACAGATGAACACTACATTATTGGCAGACTTCTCTGAGATAGACTACAAATGGAGCAATGGTGGTTACAATGATTTCCCAAAGCTGAGCGTAAAAGTTCGAAAAGAATTAGTTACGCTAGAACCTGACGAGGAGTTTGATGTGTTTAACACTAGTACCGCGCTCAGTCCAGAAAAATGGCATGAATATCTTGAAGAAAATCCGGATGTTACTGTATTAGATGCTCGTAATAATTATGAGAGTAAAATCGGGGTTTTTAATACTCAAAACCTATATGCGCCAGACATTAACAGTTTCAAAGAAATCAAAAAAGAGCTCGAAAAACTACCAAAAAATAAGCCAGTTTTAACCTATTGCACCGGAGATGTGCGTTGTGAATATTTAAGCGCATACATGAAACACAAAGGTTTTGATGAGGTATATCATCTTGACGGCGGTATCGTTCGGTACGGGGAGAAATATAATGATGAAGGCTATTGGGATGGGAAGTGTTATGTATTTGATGATCGAACCAGTATTGCTTTTTCTGAAGAATCGAAAGATATCGCTGAATGCGATTATTGTCACAAACTAACCAGCAGCTACATGAATTGCAAAAATGCAAAATGTAACAAAAGGGTTTTACGTTGCGAAAACTGTGAAGAAAAAAAATATTGTCAAGAGTGCAGTAAACAGGTGTCAGTAGCTATTTAAGGTCGATAGAAAACTTCTACGGCATTATTTTTAACTTTGAAAGTAGCAGGTGTTTGACTGACAACTTCCCCGTCAACTTCAACAGAGCGTGTTGGTGACGTCGTGATATTAATATTTTTACCAACTACTGCAAGTGGCTGCATCCGAACCCAGCCAGGAATAATAAAGTAGATGATATTTTTAAGGACTACTAAACGTTTTTTATTACGACCAAAAATAATCACACTTATCTCGCCTTTATCAATTGAAGTTTTAGTCCGCATACGAACTGGTCCGTGGTATTTCCCATTGGCTACGACCAACTGGTGCGTAATTAGATGTAATGGCTCCTGATTGTCAACAACAATTGTACATTCAAACGGTCGGTGACGTAACAGTTCAACGAAACCTTGTACGTAGTACGCCGCTTGTCCGAAAAAACGTTTGGATTGGTCTGAAACATTTGCTGCCATTTGGGTGGTTAAGCCGATGGCTGAAAGGTTAGTGAAGTAATGGCCATTAACCCAACCAAGTGCAACTTTTTTTCTTTTGCCTTCAGCGATAATCTTGACTGATTTTGCGATATTCATAGTTGGTAGGTTGAGCGATCGAGCGAAGTTATTGGTTGTTCCAAGCGGTACAACCGCCAAACGAATATTTTTGCCAACAATATGATTGATCGCACTGACAATTGTGCCATCACCACCACCTATTATCAAAACATCTGGCTCGGCTTTTGCCTCTGCTTCGAGCGCTTCCTTAATTTCTTGCTTCGTTTTAACCACATGTACTCGAGCCAAATTGATATCATAACGCTCAAATGCAGCCAAAATAGTTTTTAACCATTCACGTGATTTTCGTGATTTGACATTGATTATTAGTACGTAATTGATTCCTGACATGCTAGTCATAGTACAACGAAACGATAAAAAACGGTATAATAAATAATAGATGAGCACTATGAAACATTTACATGACAGCAAAACGAGACGTAACTATTGGTTGCCAAATTATCGTGCACCGAGAGTAATAGACATTGATTTTACAGTTTTAGCTAAGCGAAATATTCGTAACATAGCAATTGACATTGATGGCACGTTGGTTTCTGGGATTTATGATAAGTCAGTCAGCCAAGAATATATAGAATATCTACATGATGCGCGACAGACTAACAATATACGCCGATTGGTAATTGCAACTAATCGAATGAACGGTGGCATTCAAGATATTGCCAAAGAGCTAAACGCAGATGCTACGATTAACGCTAACCTGTTTTCACGGAAACCGATGAA
>CAZUNB010000032.1:0-12813 GCA_964622235.1 uncultured Candidatus Saccharibacteria bacterium
TGGGCCTCGAGGATGGTGCTGGGGAGGCCCACCGACTCCTTGCCGAACACCAGCTTCTCGAGCGACGCCTTTAATCTCGACAGCGCCACTTTCCATTTCTGGAACTTCCTGGCTGAATAAGTAGCGGATAAACTCACCATTAGCTCGGCTCAAAATCAACTGTGGTCCACGGCCTGTTCGCTCGACATCTTTTAGAAATACTTTAACTCGTTGGCCAGTAGTTAATCGTTCGTTACGGATTTGCTCACTCATAGGTAAGATTCCTTGGGCTTTTCCAAGATCGATTCGGATAACCCTAGATTCAACTCGGGTAACGATTCCGTTTATAACACTGCCAATTTTATCGTCATATTCTTCAAGGATAATTTCACGCTCGGCTTCGCGAAGCTTTTGAAAAATTACTTGTTTAGCTGTTTGAGCAGCCACTCGACCAAACTTTGTTGGCTGTTCTTTGATTATGATTTCTTCACCAACAGTCGCTGATTTCTTAATTTTCTGAGCATCTTTTAATGATATCTCAACAACTGGATCTTGCGCATCCTCCACAATCAGCTTGTGCACCATCATTGTGACTGTACCTGTTTGTTCGTTTAGCTCAACTTCGACTTCTTGTTCACGATCACCAAAATCACGCTTATAAGCACTTGCCAATGCTTGTTGGACAATATCATGCACGATTTCTCGCTCCAAGTTTTTCTCATCTGCTATCTGTTGAATTGCTAGTACTAATTGTTTTAGTTCAATTTCCATGTTTATCTCTTTCTTTATTTAGTTATTAGATTATTCATTCTTAATATGACCCTTAATATGAAAAATGCCGACCTTTGTGGCCGACTATAACAATCATTATAACACTCGCAATTGCGCTTGGCAAGTTAGCTATTCAAAATATACACTGTGATGAATGTTCTATATCATAATAGTATCACTGCCATTAATTGTTTTATTCGTCCCCTACCTTCTGCGCAAACTTAACGGCAATATCATTATCTTGTTTTTGGTGAGATGTTAATGGCTGTAGCTTTTGAAAGCCAAGTCGCACCTGGGTACATTACTGATTATAATAATATTCAACTTATCAACGATTACACAAAACACTCAAGAATTGTTTTATTTAGTGGTTTTCTAGGTATTGTATTGTTCTTAATCTCAGCCGTCAGACTTTCAAAAAATAGCAGTGAATAATAAATCGAGTGCCTAAACTTGGACTTGCGACAATCAGCTGCCATACTATTATGATAGAAAGCACAAAGGAGATGCATGCGCCAAGCCCGATTACTCGACCAATACAAACCTGAACGATACCAACTAACTATCGGATTTGATAAACCAAAAAAATCCTTTACAGGTACTGTTGAAATATACGGAACAGTGGTTTCGGAGCAAAACTTTATTGATCTACACTCTGTTGGACTAACAATTATATCGGCCAAAATCAATGGAATAGAAACAAGTGTGGAAAGTATAGCCGCAGAGCAGAAAATTCGTCTTTCTGGCAACCAAGAATACGGAGCAGGTAGCAATGCCACCATCAACATACGATTTTCGAGTGAGATTACTGAGACGATGGAGGGGATATATCCCAGCGACTACACTGAAAATGAAGTTCAAAAACGATTGATTTCGACTCAATTTGAGAGTCATCATGCTCGTGAAGCATTTCCCTGCATCGATGAACCTTCTGCAAAAGCCGTTTTTGAATTAACCTTAGAAACGCCTGATGATGGTTGTGTAGTACTTGGAAATACGCCGATTAAAAAGCAATCTACTATCAGCGACAAAGTTATTACCTGTTTTGAACCATCGCCAAAAATGAGCAGCTATCTGTTGGCATTTGTAATTGGCGATCTCGAATCGAAAACAGCAACAACTAAGCGCGGTGTAGAAGTTCGAACGTTTGCACAGCCGAGTCATATTGAATCGACTATATTTCCTCTGAAAACAGCCGTCAAAGTATTGGATTTTTTTGAAGAGTATTTTGAGATTGAGTATCCGCTCGAAAAATGTGACCTTGTTGCCATACCTCAATTTGCTGCTGGGGCTATGGAGAACTGGGGTTTGGTAACCTTTCGAGAATCAGCACTGCTGGTTGATAAATACCATTCTTCTCTTAGTAACAAGCAATGGGTGGCGCTAGTTGTAGCACATGAATTGGCACATCAATGGTTTGGCAACTTAGTAACTATGCAGTGGTGGGATGATTTATGGCTAAACGAGGGTTTTGCTAGCTGGGTCGAATATCTAGCAGTTGCAGAGTTGTACCCAGAGTGGGAAATGTGGACTCAATACGTTGCCGATGATTATCTTTACGCATTACGAGCAGATTCACTTGCAAGTTCTCATCCTATAGAAGTTGAAGTCGATGACCCTCGCGATATATCCGAGATATTCGACCACATAACCTACCGGAAAGGCTCAGCAGTTATTCGCCAACTCCATAATCACATGGGTGCGGAGAACTTCCAAAAAGGATTAATAAGATACCTCAGACAACACAGCTATGGCAATGCCACAACTCAAGACCTATGGGACAGCTTAAGCCGAAGCTGTGATATAGATGTAGCAGCATTTATGTCAGCCTGGACTACACAAACCGGATACCCGGTAGTCAGTTTTGAAGACGTTACGAATACAGCTAGTCAGCAGAAATTCTTGATTGACCCCAGCAAAAAGAGTGATGACACCATCTGGCCAGTTGTGCTTCAGCCAGAAAATAACAATGGAGAATCAATTGTTATCAAACAGAAGAATGAAAAGATTGAACAAAATATATCTTTGCCGCTCAACCCAGGTCGGAATGGTCTATACAGAGTAAACTATACGGATGATCAATATGAAAAACTATCAAAACTCAAACTAACAACTGAAGATATTATGGGCCAGCTAAACGACGGCTTTGAGCTTGCTAAAGCCGGATATTCGGAGTTAGCGACCGCACTAAAACTTTTACCCGCATATAAGGATACGGCAAACTCAGCAATATGGGACATAATGGCTACACAGCTTGGCGATATGACACTAGCTTTAGGAAGTGACGAAATGAAACAAGCAATAAAACCCTTTTTAAAAAACCTGGTTCTAGAACAATATCGTCGTCTTGGGTGGATAGAAAAAGACAATGAGTCTCACCATGATACCGTGCTGAGGCCTACGATTGTCGCATTAGCTGTCCATTCTTCCATTGACGACGCCACTACGCATGCTGAGAAGTATATGATTGATTATCTTAGCTCACAAATATCAATTCCTGCTGATATTCGATCAACTGTTTACCACCACTTCACAGAACAGGAGAACCAGAAAGCATTCGACAAACTCCTTAAGCTCCACAATGAAACACAACTCGCGGAAGAGAAAAGCCGATTGACTGCAGCGCTCTGCAGCTTCGAGGCTCCTGAGCTTTACCAACAAGCAATTGATTTAATTCGAAGTGATGCCGTACAGTTGCAAGATGTCATCAGCTGGCTAGCAGGCTTACTCCGTAATCGTCACTCTCGCGATGCTGCCTGGCAATGGTACAAAAATAACTGGTCGTGGATCGAAGATATGTTTGCAGGCGGGCATCTATATAATTACTTTCCTCAGGTTCTTGGGGTGTTCTCAGACAACAATAAGATTAAAGAGATTCGTAGCTTCTTTGAAGATAAGAACACGAACGGTATTGCTATGAGCTTAGAACAGGCCCTCGAAAAGATTTCTTGGCAATCGGCGCTTCGCAATCGTGAGTATGAAGCTGTTTTAGGCTTTTTTGAGACTAGCTAGTCTCAACTGAAGCAGGACGATAATCAAAACTAAAATTGGGTGACTCACCACTGACAGCGATAACATCTATTTGGCATGACTGTTCAACTTCAAAATCTTGTAAGTACTGTTGTGCGGCAAATAGAAGTTGCTGGTATTTTTTTGGAGTAATCATTGCTAGTCCATCACCTCTCGAGATACTCTGTCGATATTTAACTTCGATAAAATGCAGTTGTTTAGTCTTTTTATGCTGCATGATTAAATCTATTTCAGCATATCGGTTTCGCCAATTCTGCTGGAGCAGCTTCAATTTAAAGTAATCTGATAAGTACTGAGCGGTGGCGGCCTCCGCTCGTCGACCAATGCTAGTGGTTGATTGCTTCACGAATACATTATGACACAGTGCTTTGTATATAATTTTTTTGTACTAAAATACTGGTTCCAATAATTAAAAAATTAATAATTAATGCTGCTAGGAGCAAAATAATTGAGTCAAATGATAATGTTGCTAATGCGAGAAACGAAAAAGCGTGCTTACAGATATTAAGATAATACAACGACAGCCTTTCAGGGCCATCATTTTGAAGTATTTTTCGTATAGTTGGCAATGATGCGAGCAAAACTAAAAGAGCTTGTATCACGACGAAAATTATCGATTGAGTAAAGGCCCACAGGCCTATTGTCGCAAATGAAATAATGAGCAAAAAAGTGTCGACTCGCCTAATTCTTGCCATGTTATATCTTAACGCTAGTCCAACAACAGCGAAGTTAGTGATAAATGACAATACATTCGCCCAAGCACCTGCTCCGGCACCGTTAGCAATCATCATGAACGAGCTACTGCCACTTAAAATTGTATAGAGTATCCACGAGTATATATGGGGATGAGTTTGACCCTTCACAACGCTCAACGCATACGAGCTAATACCAACAAATCCCAAAAAAACACTAAGTAAGCCAAAAACAGTTTTCAAATCAATCATAGTAATTTACTAAACGAAGAAAGCTTATACTTTAGCTTCGTCTGAATCGGGTTTTGCAGCTAACATTTCTGTGTTGGCTTTTGCTTCTTGCTTTGCTTCTTCATGAGCTTTAGCTTGTGGATCTTGTTTCTCGGTCTCTTCTAGTGCTGCAGCGGCAAGCTTAGCTTCTTTGCTTGTATCTTCAGGAACAGAAACGTCGTTGGCTTTTTCAGAATCAAAATCAACACTGGAAAGTCGCGCAGATTTACCACTTCGATTTCGCATATATGAGATATAATTACGTCGTACTTTACTTCGTTTAACAATTTCAACTTTTTCAATCAATGGGCTGTGGAGCATAAAACTTTTTTCGACACCAACGCCACTAGAAATTCGGCGGACATGGATTCGAGCCTGTAATGAGTTTAATTTTGAAGTTTTAATAACCAATCCTTCAAAAATCTGGATTCGTTCTTTGCTACCTTCTTTAATTCGTTGATGAACACGTACGGTGTCACCAGAACGAACATCAGGAACTTTCGCCTTCTTGTATTGGTCTTCTATTTTTTTGATTGTCTCAAACATAACTCGATAGATAGTACCACAGTAAAACTAGTTATTGCAACCTAATCTTTTAATTGTTTTTTTATTATCGTTATTAATAAGGTAAGAAAACTGCTCTCGCACTACACCCAGATGCATAAATGACCCAGTTACTAATAGATTATTGTCTAACATTACATTTTTTATCCGACTGGTCGTTAAGTATTGAACCGATTCGAAGCCAAGCTCTTTCGCTAACCTAGTAATAGGCTCCTGTTGCTCTGCTTGACTAGTTGAATCTTGGGATTGATAAAATTCAGTTATATAGAGCTTACTAGCAATCGGTAATAACAGCCGCAACATCGATTCAATATCTTTGCCTTTCTTTGCTGCAAAAATAACATCAACTTTATCCGTGGTTATGGTTTTCATATTTTCGATTAGTGCCACCATTTTTTGTGGATTGTGAGCGCCGTCAAATACGATAGCTCTATTATTATCAAGAAAATAGCGTTCAAAACGTCCAGGAATTATCAAGTTTTCATAAGATTTTTGGCTGCAATTTTGTACTATGTTCCATCTATCACGGTTAGCTAAGTATTCCACAACAGCATTCACCAATCTACGGTTTTGATCTCTCCAACTACCAATATCATCGATAAAAATTGTGTTTGCATCTAGGCTAATAACTTTCTCTTCGATAATTCTTTTAGCTTGTCGTTGCTGTGGACTAACGAAGACTATTGCGTCATTTCTGATAATTCCTGACTTTTGTATCGCAATTTCTTCGATTGTATCACCGAGAATTTTCTGGTGATCAAGACCGATTGGGGTTAAAATCACGACTTTATTGTCTTGGATAAGCGCGTTTGAACTATCATACATTCATCCCAACCCCGTTTCGACGATTAAGTAATCAGGTTGATTCATCTTTGCGGCTAACAAACCAATAGCGAATAAGCTCTCAAAGTAGCCTGCATTTTGACCAAGCTCTTTGGCTGCTTGCTGAACCTGCAAAAAATATATAGTAAAATCAGATTCTGAAATACTTTTTCCATTTATCTGGATTCGTTCGCGAATGTTATAAACATGTGGTGAAACCAGCATGGACGTAGTCTGTTTATTGGCACATAACGTAGCATCGATCAAGTAACATATCGTGCCTTTTCCGCTCGATCCGGCGACATGAATCATTTTTGAACGTGGCCGCAAAACACCAAGTTGATCAAATAACCGTCGGCTCAATTCTAGCTTTTGGGCAGGATGACTCCATGTTGGCCGCATTTTTGGTAAATTATCAAGTGCTGTAAGTGCCTGGTGGTAGCTATTTTTATCTGTCATGATAGAGCTATGATAGCGCGAAACTCAACGAATACCCAACCAGAAATACATGTGTTGCTCGATAATATACGTAGTGCACATAATGTCGGGGCAATTATCAGAACAGCTGCCGCTCTTGGTGTAAAAACTGTTTGGTGCTATGGATTAACTGCCTATCCAAAACAGCCCGACGACGAGCGGTTGCCGCATGTAGCTAATCGTGCCGACAAAGTTATTAGAAAAACTGCACTAATTGATCTACCAAACAAAATCGCCAAACCACTTACAGATGCTTCGGTACACTGGTTATTACAATTTGACCGTATCATCGCTCTCGAGCAACACGAATTATCTCGACCTATTCAATCTCTCAATTCTACCTCTAAAACATTGCTAATCGTCGGTAATGAAGTCGTCGGGGTTTCAGATGAATGGCTCGAACGTGCAGAGATATATGAGATTCCTATGAGCCAACATAAGGAATCGTTGAATGTAGCAGCTGCTACTGCGATTGGAATCTATCAGTTAGTTAAATCGTCGTAGTTATGCTTGCAGTAATACTGCGTGCTCAGATAAACTAGAGCCTAGCATTGTAGTCGGGTGGGCATATCAACATAACTGGAGCGATAATGCCGAAGACATTCTTCAAGCTAGCCTTACTCAGCTTTCTGGCCGTAATTAGCATAAGTATTATTTCGACTAGCGTTTATGCAGTTGATAATGATTCGGTAGTTCAGCAAAATAATTATTCTGAACAATCGATTGAAACTAAGAAAATAGACAATCAATCAATCATCGTCGTGCCAGAAGCCGAAAAAGTGGCGCAGCTTCAAACCGAGATAACACAAAATAATACTACAGCTTTTCAAGAACAACCCACAGTCAAACCAGAACCAAGCACTTTAGTAAATCAGCATTCCAGTCAAGATAGACAACCGATCAAGGTTACTAACGAAAATAATGACAAATCAGGTTCAATTAAAAACTCACTGACTATTTCCATCGACGATGTATACACCACTAATCATTACCCAGTTATAGCGGGTTACGTGTCTGATAACAACGCTATCATCACTATTGAAGTGTATAGTAAAGAATATCAAGCAACAATAAGAGACCATCGCTTTACGCTTGAAAATACTCGATTGATACCGAATGGTATATATGGAAATTTCACAGTTAAGATTTCCGCCAAAAATGATGAACAGAAAATTATCAAAACTATAGTCTTACATCTGTCCCCATCCCCGTCTATAAATACAAAAAGAGTAGCACTACACCCAACTTCTAATTCATCTGGACTAACAGTATATAGTTATTCTTCAACCGAGAACCGGGATGGAAAAATGAGTTCAAGCTCTGATTTAGACGGTGATGGCTACAGCGACAAAACTGAGAAGCTCGCAGGAACTGACCCGAAAGACGCAAGTAACAACCTTGGAAATAAAGGTGAGACAAGCAGCCAAAAAACTGAAAAACCAAATCAAAATGATACAAAAAATGCCGAAAAAACTGTAGACAACAGAAGTCAAAACATTCAGTGGATTTTAATCGGTACAGCAGCCACAGCATTCTTGGCGTTTATCTTGCGTGATCAATCAAACAACGAATAGGCTATCATGTGGCTACCAAGAGCAGTAGAACTAACTAGGTCTTACGACAACCGCTGATTCGCCGTAGAGTTCTCGAAGTAAGCGAACAAACTCTGGAGCTGGTTCTACCGTAAAAGGCATACGAATTGCCTGACGATCAACACGGTCTATCACTAAAATCATTGATGATTTACCCGGAAATTGTGCTGAATATTGTTTGATTAAACTTAGTTTCTTCTCATTATCTGGATCCGTTAACTGCACATATAGCGTAGGAATCTTAGATATATCTTTTATCGGCTTTTCGAGGGACGGTTGAAAATTTTCTATTGGTCTTTTGTGAGAAATAGCAGATAGCGAATCAACCTCAGAAGAGCCAAGTTCTTCAAGCTTATCACCACCGAGATCTTCCAGGTTAAGTACGGCAATCTCCTCAGCAATAAGTTTAATCTCATCACTTTTACTACCATCTCTTTCTGTGGCGGAAACTGTCCCTTTTATAACAACGACATTATCAGGCACTAATTTTAGTTCAGATGCAGCAAACTGCTTTGGGAAGACAATAACTTCACAAGTTCCGCCTTGATCTTCAAGCTGCATAAATGCCATTTTAGCTCCCTTTTTAGTCACCACTACTCGAATGCTAGAAATAACTCCGCCTATTCGTCGAACCTCCGCGTCCATAGTATGGTCGAGTGTTGTCGAAAGAGTTGTGTTATTGTGGAGGTAGTTGCGATATGAGTCGAGTGGATGATTTGATAAATAAATACCAAGGAGCTCTCTCTCCCAAGATAATTGTTCTTTTTGGCTAATCGTCTTAGTACTAACAAAATCTATTTGAATCGACGTTGATGTCGTGTCTCCACCACCAAAAAGATCGGTCTGACCAGCTAGCTTTGCTTTGTGCATACTTTGCGCTGCTTTCAATAAGTTTTCTAAATTATGCACGAGTGTTGAACGATCAAGATCGAGGGAGTCAAAAGCACCGCTACGAGCCAGGCTGTCTAGAGCCTTTTTATTAACAATGCGCGGACTTACGCGTGAAGCAAAATCACTTACTGAGCAAAATGGACCATCTAATTGACGTACTTTAATAATCTCTTCGACGACGCCAGTACCGACATTTTTGACCGCATTTAAACCATAGCGAATAATCGTATATTCGCCGTCTGTATCTTTGACGATAGAAAATTCACCGAAACTATCATTAACATCTGGCTGAAGAACCTGAAGTTCAATTTTGCGTGCTTCACTAATATCGATTGACAACCGGTCGGTATTGTTATAATCATTTGTCATTAATGCAGCCATGAAGGCTGCTGGGTAATGTGCTTTTAGATATGCCGTCCAATAAGAAATCAATCCATAACAAGCGGCGTGCGATTTATTGAAAGCATAGTCAGCAAAACCTTCGAGTTCTTTCCAGAACTCTTTCAAAACTTTGTCAGATACACCACTCTTCTTTTTGGCGCCATCTATAAATTTCTTCTTCATTTTCGCCAAAATATCGCGTTGTTTTTTACCAACCGCTTTTCGTAGTGTATCCGATTCTCCGCCACTAAGTCCTGCCATATCCCGTGCCAGTTGCATGACCTGCTCTTGGTAAACAAGTACTCCATAGGTTGTCTTCAACGCTGGCTCCATGCTTGGATGAGCGAAGCTTACTTCTTCAAGCCCATTCTTTCGATCAATAAATTTCTGTGTCAACCCGGCAGTTAGCGGACCAGGTCGATACAATGCGCCCATAGCAATAATATCTTCAAACACTGTTGGTTTTAGTTGGCGGAGATATTTTTTCATGCCGCCCGATTCAAGCTGGAAAACGCCGGTAGTATCACCGCGGCCCAATAATTCATATGTTTGTTTATCATCAAGTGGCAGTTTTAAAATATCAATATCAACATCATAAAATGCCTTAATTGTCTTCAGCGAATTATTGATAGTTGTTAGGTTAGAAAGCCCAAGAAAATCCATTTTCAATAGGCCTAGATCTTCAACTGGACCCATCGCATACTGCGTGGCGACAACGCCTTTTTGAGCCATTTCAAGCGGTGAATAGTTTACGATATCCTCTGGTGCTATCACTACACCTGCAGCGTGCACACCATGGCTTCTAATGGTTCCTTCCATCTTGATTGCCAGATCAATCACGCGTTTGCTGTTGTCGTTGCTGTGATATTCTTTTTTCAAAGCTTTGTCTTGTTTGATACTTATCGCTAGCGGAATGTGCCTACCCTGTATTGGTGGTGGAACCATTTTAGACAATCTATCTGCTTCGGAATAAGGTACCTCCAAGACACGAGCAACATCCCTGATTGCATTTCTGGCTGCCATGGTGCCGAATGTAACGATATGGGCTACACGTTCTTTGCCGTACTTCTCGACGCAGTAATTGATGACCTCATCGCGACGTGAATCTTGGATGTCAATATCGATGTCGGGCATAGAGATTCTATCGGGGTTGAGGAAACGTTCGAATAGTAAATCATACTGGAGTGGATCAAGATCAGTGATGCGAAGTGCATAGGAAATGATTGATCCAGCCGCAGACCCACGTCCGGGGCCAAATATGATACCTTGGCCTTTTCCCCAGTTAATAAAATCTTGGACAATTAGAAAATAGCCATTAAATCCCATTTCGCCGATTACGCTCATTTCGTACTCAGCTCGTTCAACAATTTTTTTTGTTAGAGACTTTTTTATAGCAGAGATATCTGTATTGTTGATAAAATCTAAAGTTTCTTTATTAGGATTTGGCAGTATCCCGATTATGCTAGGGAATTGTTTTTCGTCAAGATACCGTGATGCCAATCCACGATATACTAATTTTTCAAAATACTGTTTTTCAGAATCTTTGGTTGGGACATCGAAATGCGGAATTAAAATTTCACCAAATGTGATCGACACGTCGCAGCGCTTGGCAATTTCGGCTGTAGTGCTAACAACTTCTGGTGTTTCACTCCAACGAGAAATAATTTCATTTGGGTCGATTAAATGCAGGTCAGTAGCTGTCAAACTCATCCGCTTCTCATCAGACAGAAAACTACCGGTCTGAACACAGAGCAAAACTTCGTGCGCTTCTTGGTCTTCATGTTTTAAATAATGCGCGTCAGCTGTAACGACTGCTTTAACACCGTGCTTTTTTGACAACTCAAGAATTTGTTTATTTACGTTGGCTTGTTCTGCCCACATATGTCCATGATCTTGAATTTCGAGATAATAACGATCACCAAAAACTTTTTTATACCAAGTAATAACCTCCTCGGCTTTTTTCGTTTGTCCATTACGCAAATTCGATCCTACCTCGCTACCAATACAACCACTCAGTACAATCAAACCTTCACCATACTGTTCAAGCAAATCGTGATCGATTCGTGGCTTATAGTAGAAGCCTTCAAGGTTGGCAATCGTGGATAACTTCATCAAGTTTTTGTAGCCTTGATTATTCATAGCTAATAGTATCAAGTGGAAAGGAGATTTATCTGCAGCCGGGTCTTTATCAGTGTGCTTTCTTGGAGCAACATAGGTTTCTATACCAATAATCGGACGAACACCTACATCTTTAGCAATTTTATAAAAACTTAATGCACCACTCATCGTGCCATGATCAGTAATCGCGATCGACTCCATCCCAAAATCTTTAACGGCTTCAACCATTGGTGCTATTTTTTGGAGACCGTCTAACAAACTATAATGCGTATGGTTGTGCAAATGCACAAAATCTTTAGCTAAAAGCTTGCTCATATCCCTCCAATTTCTATGATTCTATTTTAGCACGAGATTTGCTTCGATAAGCCGATGATCCGAATTACCGATCTTTT
Organism: uncultured Candidatus Saccharibacteria bacterium; assembly: GCA_964622235.1. Taxonomy (GTDB): domain Bacteria; phylum Patescibacteriota; class Saccharimonadia; order Saccharimonadales; family JAGPDM01; genus CAZUNB01. The sequence goes on from CAZUNB010000032.1 coordinate 11,980, forward strand.
TTACACCGTAATAATTCACCAAGAAACCATTACTCAAAATATGATCAATCGGTGCACAAAAGAACTTAGCTTCATTAAAACACCAAGTAATTTTAAATCCTTGATTGAATCCAGCATCATACAAATTAGCATCATCGAATAAATTACGATAACGGGGCGAAAATGCTGTTAAATTAAAATCTCCCATAATGACGGTTGGCGTACTAATCTTTTCGAATTGACTCTGGAGCTGACGCAGCTGTAGGTCTTGCTTGTAACTTTTCTGCTTTGTGTATGGAGCATCTGGATGAACAGCCAAAAGATCAATTTTTTGACCATGAAAATTAAGCTCTGCGGGCAGCTGACTCCCACCATGCTTGATAATATCTTGATCATTTAATTTTTTGCTTAATGGAAATGAACTAAATATTGCTAACTCAGAAGTTTTCTTTTCACTAGCTGGGTCGCATGCGCAGTCTGTACGGATACTGTATTTCCAGTTTTTAGCAATTTTCTGATAATTATGAGGCTCTAGTTCAACAACAGTTAAAACATCATAATGTTTAGACGAAAGTTGATTCAGTGTAGACTTATTCAGTTGACTCAAAACTAATTTGTTATATGAAGCAACTCGAATTGACTGATGCGAATTCACGCTTATACTTCGAATATTGCTTACAGGTAGTCCGATCGCAAGCAAATAGAATCCAACGCAAAAAATCCAAGCTGTGGCCATTGCTAGCGGCACAATCGGCGTGTTTCGATTTCTAACTAACGCCAGACCCACTATTGAAAGTATAAATTCATACGGCAAAAAACTAATTATCATCTCGCCGAGAAAAAATGGAACAAAAA
>CAZUNB010000033.1:0-2041 GCA_964622235.1 uncultured Candidatus Saccharibacteria bacterium
AGATTTTTCAACGTATATAAATATACAAAACGAGTATCAAATAATTTGATACTAGTTATTATGTATAGTTCAAATTACTAATAATAGTAAATCTTTATGAAGAACTGTAGTTGCTATACCTTCTACAGGTCAAATATAATTAGCAGTTACAGCCGCCATCACCATATGACATATTGTCTCCTTGCTTTATTTAGTATTTTTCTATTGATAACGTTCGACCGATACGTTACACTTTACATAGTAAAGGATAGACTTTACTATGTAAAGCCTATAGATAAATATGATAGAAAAATGTAAATCAGACTGTGTTGGTGCTACTGCAAATATACTTGGCGATAAGTGGACACCGTTATTGGTGCTATCAATAAGCAAGCAAGCAAAAACATTCACAGAACTTGAAAAAGATCTTGAAGGCATCAGTAGTCGGACGCTGACAAAAAGACTAGAGTTTCTTGTTGTTGAAGGAATAGTCCTCAAGAAAAAATACCAAGATTCACCTGTACGATGCAACTACAGTCTATCTGAAACTGGCACTGGGCTTCATGGCTGTATTGTCAGCATGAACGAGTGGGGCGAAAAACAGCGAAGTATTAAGAACGGCGATTCTTCCAGCTCTATTCAGGGTCATTAATCACTAGATTGTTTTACTATTTTCAATGGTTGGATTAAAGTTATCGAAGTTTTTCTGAAGTATTGGATTTGTGATAACTTGGTCGATTGTGCTTGGTTGAGTGATACTTCAATCCCCATAAGGTGCAGGACTCCGTTAAAGCATTGTCTTGATGCTGTTGGTGTAGTTCTCGAAAATAACCAGTATGATCATGGACATCTAAGCATCCACCCCACAATTTTACCGGCTCATTGTAGTACGCTATTGCTACTTTTGGGTATGTTTTTGTGTCTTGAAAACTCGCTATGAGTGAAGCTGTAAGTGTTACTCGCGCTAAGGATGCTGTCTTCGAATACTAGAATCTAATTTTTGGTTTTTTAAATTTTCTGTAGACAAGAAATCCACCAGTACTCAGGCCGGTTATTGTAGTTCCCGCAACTATAAATATACTAACTGTTTTTGAACGAGCTATTTTGTTTGCAAAAATTTCAACCTTACTTCCATCGTTTTGCTCTGCATCAGATGAGTCATCGGTTGCTGTACCATTGATTGGCTCTCCAGCCAGATCCCCACTAGCTGTATTATTGCTCGGGTCACCACCTGCCGTGCCTTTCTTTGGCTTACTGCTATTTTTGCTACTATGAGAGGTGCTATCACCACTGTTACTTGTCGTTCCGCTATTTGGCTGGCTACTTGTACTCCCGCCACTAGAGCCACCGGTACTGGTTGACCCTCCAGTGCTGGTAGACCCACCCGGGTCGCTGCCTCCACCGCTGGATACAACTTGAGGCACATATGATCCAGGTCCACCTTCACCCACGGCAGTTACACTAATTGAAGTCAGACCTGACCCATTAGTATTAATTCGATGTAAAACCTGTTTGTTGCCGACTTGTTTTAAGAAAAGAATTTTACTGCTATCACCAGAAAAGGTTCCATTCGAGTTACTGCCGCCATCAGCTATTACTGGTTGTGGGTTGAGTGCTCCGGTGGTGCTGCCACGTATGAGGTCACATGGACACATTATCGCACTTGAGCGAAAGCTGAGCCAAAGATAAGTTTTCCCATCTGGTGAAAGGTATGGATCAAAGTTCCAATTCGGGTCATTCGTGACACGAGTTTCTTGTCGGGTATTATAGTCCATTTTAAAGACATCTGAATTACCGCATATTAAAAAACAGTTCCATTGCCGTATATATATAATCTGGTTGTTTTTTGACCACGATGGGTCAAGTACGTTTGCCTGCTGACCGTCGATTGTCGTCGTTTGTGTAATTTGACTTGGGCTATTACCATTCGCATCTACAACAAAAAGTTGTGCAGTAAAATTTGGTAGTGTGGCAACTAGTACTATTTTAGTGGAGTCTGGTGACCACTCAGGATGTGCAAAACCATTCCACCCATACCCATTTCGTTTTGTCTTTGAAATAA
>CAZUNB010000033.1:2051-5062 GCA_964622235.1 uncultured Candidatus Saccharibacteria bacterium
GCCATCAATATCCATCACCCACAATGTATTACTCTGTACAGCAAAATTAACCGACTCTCCTTTGTCGGCTTTTGTGAAAACTATTTTAGTACCGTCAGGGCTTGGTCGTGCCCACTCCATTTCGTGCGCTTGATCATTGGTTAATCTGGTGGCACCTGATCTGTCTGGCTTCATTTTCCATATTTGTATAGTTTCGGAACCCTGTTTGGACGAATATATAATGTCAGTATCAGAGGTCGATTGGCTAGCCCAGACCGCAGCGGTCACAGATGTTAAAATCAAGGCGATGCCAAAAAAAATCAACGGCGTTGGTATTTTTAGTAAAAATTTTTGTAATGATTTTTTTTGTTTTTTGGACATATCGATGCTTTGTTCTTAGTGTTATCTTCGTTATGCTTAGTCTAGCACACTTATTGATGAAAATATAAATATATAAGGGCAAAGATCTACGAAGTAAGCTTTTACACGTATGCTAGATGAAGGTACACAGCACTAGTAGGGCAATTAACCACTGAAAATCTAATTTGTCTGATGATTATTTGAATTGCTATTTAGGTGCTCTAGTTTATATTTATCTTAATCATCGATTGTAACTGTTAAAACCAAATCTACTATCTTGCATTAAATTTTTGACTAATGGTCGATAAAACTTTTTTTATTTATATACAATAACTTTACGCAGCGACTGATATGATGGTAACCATGGCAGTAACGGTACTTATAGTTGAAGACAATCAAGATATGCAAAAAGGTCTTGAGCAGTTTCTCGATCGAGAAGGATTCAAAGTATTTAGTGTTTCAAGTTGTGAAGAGGGTATCGATGAGGTCGATGAGAATCATTATGATGCGGCTATTATTGATATCAATCTACCCGGCAAAAGTGGCTTTGATCTTATCGAATATATCAGGGAGCAAGGTCACATCTTTCCACTCATAGCCATGACAGCGCGAGATGGAATTGATGATAAGATTAAGGGCTTTGATCTTGGTTTGACTGATTATGTGGTTAAGCCTTTTGACTTAAAAGAACTATTGGCGCGGTTGCATGCTCACTTAAAAATCACTGACGACAAGAAAAACGAAGTACTCAAGACCGCTAATTTCTTATTAAAGCCTAATAGCTATGAGTTCAAGAAAAATGATAAAACTATTGAGTTGACTCAGCTAGAACTTAGAATTATGCAGGTCTTAATGCAAAAAAATCACAATTTAGTCCCACTTGATGAGCTAATTAATTTTGTTTGGGGCGAAAGCGAAGAATTGGTAACTCCTCCGATACGAATTCATATAGCTAACTTGCGTAAAAAAATCGGGGATATTGATTATAGAATTATTCGCACAATTCCAGGAACTGGTTATATTTTTAATGATCCACTGGGAGATAAATGAATATATCTAAACAATTTAAGTTGGTATCTCGTCGCTTTATAATAATTATTGTTGCTCTCAGTGTGTTGTCTGTTGGGCTTCTCTCGTTCACGCTTTATGAGACGAACAGCATTCGTTTTCGTGACGGTATATCGCCGAACGAACTACAGGAAGTAATAAAAGACGACGAAGCCGTTGTTAAGTATCTGCAAAGCGAGAAGAACTTCGAGGCTCATTTCGTCACGATAGCTAGCTTAGTCAAGCAAGACCAACAAAAACTCCTTGGTAAAGCACTTCTACTGACGACAGTGCCGGTTATATTGATCGTTACAATCTTGAGTTATTTTGTTGCAAGATATCTTTTAAAGCCAGTTCGTCAATCATATGAGTCTCAGGAGCGATTTTTGCAAGACGCTGCGCATGAACTTCGAAATCCATTAGCCGCGATGAGTCTAGCCATAGAAAATGCCGACAAAACTGGTGCTGATCAAAATCTGGTTAAAACAATGAGGAGACAAACAAAAAGACTCATAAGAATAAATGAAGACTTGCTCTATCTTGAAAGACGCACGCCAGGTGAGATAATTAATGAGGTAAATATCTCTGAGCTGCTCGAGGATGTACTAGAGGATATGCAAGCCCTAATTATAAACAAGAAGCTTAAGTTAGAAAAAAAAATTCAAACTGATATTATCATAAAAATTGACCCCAAAGACTTTATAAAAATGAGTCGTAATATTATTGAGAATGCAATTAAATACTCAAAAATAGGAAAAAAACTTACAGTAAACCTACATCAGAATAAACGCATCGTGCTGTTGGTGGAAGATCAAGGAATTGGCATACCAACTCAAGATATTGAACACATTGGTGAGCGATTTTACCGTTCAAAAAATGTTGGAAACGTAGATGGCACCGGTCTTGGAATTGCAATAGTTAAAAAAGTCTTAAATCTCTACGGTAGTGACCTATCTATAGCAAGTAAAGTAGACCAAGGAACTACTGTTAAAATTACTTTTTAAGGTGAGCTTTACAGTAGCTTTACGCTGAGCTAACGCCTGCTTTACAAGCTGATATATATAGTTATACATACAATAATAATTAAATCTGTAGGAGGGTTTGTATGGAAAAAAGTAATAACAAAGCATTAATAATAGGAGCTGTAATCGCAGTCGTTCTAGTCGCAGGAGGAGCGATAGCATATATGGCTATGAGCAATGATAGTTCAGATAAGGCAACGACTGAAGAGTCGCAAAGTACATCAAATAACGAAAAGGACTCAAAAATGAATTCAGAATCAAATATTGTCGAAGTAGCACAGAAGACTGAAAATCTATCAACATTAGTCGCAGCGGTTGAAAAGGCTGATTTGGTAGAAACACTAAGTGGTGAGGGTCCATTTACTGTCTTCGCACCAACTGACGAAGCTTTTAATGCACTACTTGCTAAATTAGACATCACTGCAGAAGAATTACTTGCTCGTGAAGATCTAGCGTCAATCCTTACCTACCATGTTGTAGCAGGTAAAGTGATGGCAGCAGATTTGAGTGATGGTCAGGTAGTTAAGACCGTACAAGGCGGTGAACTAACGGTATCAGTCACCGATTCTGGTGTGTTCTTGACCGACGCAAAAGGCGGCAAGT
>CAZUNB010000033.1:5072-11900 GCA_964622235.1 uncultured Candidatus Saccharibacteria bacterium
CAAGTCAAACGTAACAGCAACTGATGTTGAAGCTTCAAACGGTGTTGTACATCTTATCGACGCTGTTTTGCTCCCGTAGTTAGAGTCATACAGTTACGATTGCATTTGTTTCAAAGCCCAGTCTATGACTGGGCTTTGTGCATTCCGCAACAAAATTTGATCCAGTAGGAATTAGTAATAGCTAATGTAGCTATCTGACGATTGTGGTGTATGGTAATATAACTTCTATATATGAAAGAAATTAGATTTTCTAAGAACAGAAAACTAGGTAATCAATTATTAATGGTATAAAACATAGCTTCGATGAAGAATATTGGGAGAAACACTATCGTAAATTAGGAAATGAGCATATGTACTCACGTGCCAATCAGCATTTGATTTGTGAACTGAGTGGAACAACACCAGGTAATGCTTTGGACGCTGGCTGCGGAAAAGGATCTGATGCTATTTGGCTAGCAAAACAAGGTTGGCAGGTTACAGCAGTTGATATTTCAGAGTCAGTTCTAAAAAAGGCTAAGAATTTAGCTAAAGCTGCGGGAGTATCTGTCAATTTTGAAAAAGTTGATTTGACTACTTGGTCGCCAACAAAGAATTATTATGATTTGGTATCATCGGCGTACGTCCATACAACTGATGACAGGAGTTACATCAGTAAAATCAGCCGAGCGGTAAAACCTGGAGGAATTTTAATGATCATTGGGCATCAACCACCCGAACATGGCGAGAAAGATGCTTTTGCGCACGGTTCACACCTCACCGCAGAAGAAATCTCGTCTTTCCTCGACAGTAATGAATGGGAGATAGAAATCGCCGAACCACGTGAAATAGCTAAAGAATATTCCGAGCACTATTCGTTTTCGAATGACTCAATATTTAAAGTACACAGAAAATTATCTTAGTTAATTTAAAAAATGACCTCATCATTTACTGTAAAGTTGTACATTCTGATACTATTGAAACATGATTATTGATCTTTCAGTCTCACTAAACGAAAAAACCCCGACATACCCTGGCGACCCTCCGTTTTTAGCAAATCAAACAGGAAACCAAGATTCGACTGGCTGTGTTGACCATGAATTTCGTATGGGCAATCATCTAGGTACTCACATAGATGCTCCAGCACATGTTATAACTGGTGGTGCAGGAATAGACGATTTTGGTATTGAGAAATTTGCAGGGCGCGGTAGGATTATTGATGTTTCAGATAATAATTTTAGTCAAGAGAATTTTGCTGAGGTTTCGGCAGGAGAAATAATCATCCTACACACTGGCATGAGCGCTAAAGTTGATCAAGAATTATATTTTCATGAATATCCTGTTATGCCTAGCAATATTACTAAGTTGCTAGTAGACAAGAAAATAGCAATGGTAGCAGTAGATGCGTGTAGTGTTGATCCGTATGGTACTTTTATTAATCACGAGACGTTGCTTAGCGGTAATGTTTTAATTGCTGAAAACCTTTGCAACACGGAAAAATTATTGGGAAAAAACTTTAAAGTGTATGCTTTGCCACTCAAGCTTCGATTGGATGGTAGCCCTGCTCGAATTGTTGCCGAGATTTCTAGCTAAGATTAAGATAGCCAATAATAGCAAGTTGTAATTTGATGCTATTGTTATTACGAGTTAAGCTTATTTTTTTATATATAATGCGCTTGGCATATGACCGTTGCAAACTACCATTAGATTGCCAGCAAACTGCTATAAATTTGAAAATGATATTTTTATATCTAGTGAAAATCTTTCTTATGTGGCTATTTTAGACCTGTTTTTACATCACTATTCTTAGATTTATAAAAAATTATCTTCTTAACGCATCAATAGGATTAATTTTTTCTGCCCTTTTTGAAGGTATGTAAACTACGATTAATCCTACAAGCACCATCGCAGCAATAAGAGAAAAAATGAGCCATGCTGGTGTAGCAAATACGGAAAATGTATCATTAACACCTCTATTTTGTGCAAAATTGTTGAGAATTACATTGGTTACTTTAGCAACTATTACAGCTAAAGTAATACCCGCAACTGAACCGATAATAGATAACATGGTCGCTTCATAAATGAAGAGTTTACGCATATCTTTGTTTCTTGCACCTAGTGCCATCATCAATCCAATTTCTTTAGATCGTTCCAGTAAAGTAATAGTAAGTGTGTTAAACATACCCAAAACAGCTACAACCATACCTATAGAACCGAAGCCGGCGAGTATAATATTAAAATATCTAAAGATTTGATTTATTTCATTTACCGTGTCTAATGGAGATTTTGTCTCAAAGCCTAAACTTTCTATTTGACCGCGTAGGTTTGTGGTTGATTCAATATTATTTGGCACGAGTTTTAATTGTGAGTACTGTCTTACGCCAGCATTAGAAAATATATAATCCGGTATGAATACTTCACTGCCAGTTCCAGAATCAATTACTCCTGCGATCTTAAATGTCTCAGAAATTTTATTTTTGTTGGCGCTACTGCCAGAGTTATCTTTTAAGGGGATATTAAGACTTAGCTCGGATCCTATAACTTTATTCGCTGAATCAATTCCGATAGCCTCTAGCGTAGCTTTATTGATGATTGCAGATTTAGTGTCCTTAGGTCTCATTAACCCTCCGCCAATTATTGAAAAATCAGACATCTCTTGATAGTTTTGGTCGATACCATAGGTGATTGCATCTATTTCACTTCCATTAATGCTAAGACTACTTGCATAAGAATAAGATTTTCCTAGCTTATCTACATTTGGTAAATTCTGAATCTTTTTTGAGTTTTCACTATCTAGTTTAATTATTTTAGAGTTAGGGCTCGTAATGTCGATTGATTTTACTGTATTTCCACCAATTACTTCGTTTGTTACTAGCTGTTGTAGTCCGAGACCTAACGAAACCAAAAAGAATATAGCGCCAACTCCTATCACTATTCCAATTATTGTTAAGAATGATCGTAATTTTTTCTCTAGAAGATTACGCCAAGACATGAATATAATTACATTCTCTGGTATAGAGGGATATTTATTTTTATTCTTTTTTTGCATTTTTTTTCATCTTTGATAAATTATCTATTCTTTGCATCATATCGCTCAATAATACATTTACGGTCGTTTCTAGGTCTTTGCTGTGAATATCTTCTACATAGCCATCCTGTATTTTTAGTAGTTGGTCTGCAAGTGGAACGTATTCGAGGTTGTGAGTAACTAGAATTATAGTCCTTCTAAACTCTGTTTGAGCATTAACGAGTAAATTCATTATCATGTTTGCATTTTCACTATCTAGGTTACCTGTTGGCTCGTCCGCGATAATGAATAACGGATCATTAGCTAAGGCTCTAGCCGCGGCTATACGCTGTTGCTCACCACCTGAAAGTAGTCTAGGATTCAAATTTGCATACCTTCCCATTTTAACTCGATCTAAAGCAATCTCAGCTAATTTTCTCGCATTTAGCTTTGAATAGCCTAAAAAGTAAAGTGGTATAGAAATATTTTCGATAACATTTAAACTTTGAATCCAATGATTTGTTTGATGGATAAAACCAATTTTTTTTGCCCTGAAATGAGCTAGCTCATCAGCGTTTTGTTCGTAAAGTGGTTTACCCATGACGGTGACTTTCCCATTAGTTGGTTTCTGCAAGCCAGCTAATACATTCAATAATGTTGATTTTCCACTTCCTGATGGTCCAAATATTGTCGTAAATGAGTTAGCTTTAATCGAAAAATTTGCACTATTTAATACATTAATAAAATTATCACCAACTTTAAACTTTTGCTCCACGTTTTCCAGAGTTATTATGTCGGTTTGATCGGTTGCACTGCCGCTCATCTAGAAACCGAAAACTTTCTTTAAGGTATTTAAGACAATCGATATAATATCATCCGACGCTCGGCCAATTATGGCTGACTGTGGCTCACCAGTGCCATTATTTTTAGCGTTATCATTAGAGATAGGAACGACACTATAGACTTTAGAGGTAGGTAAATCAGATACTATGACGATGTGCTCTGTCGAAAGAGATGCATCTTCTGAGGTCTTACTATTGAATTCAGACAAGTTAGACCCTTCACCATAGGCAACTTGACCAGTTGCTGGCTCATCGGTCTTCCATGATAGAACTATTTGCCCTCGAGCCTCTGATCCACTCCCTCGAATAGTAGTTTCTACTGTTACATCTGATATTTTCGGTGGTCTCGTGTCGAGAGCTGTTCTTAGTACCTGGCTATCAGAAGTTGCTAAGTTACCGTCTTTATCCCTTGATTCAGCTTTAAAACTATATTCAGTATCATCGAGTAGGTCGCGAACAATAATCTCATGTTCAGTAACTAAGTTTGAGTCACTGATTTCTTTACTTGCTATGTCTTTAGCCGAGAAACGGATTAGAGAAGAAGTAGCTACGTTAGTCGTCCAAGTAATCCTCTGCGTACTTGTTGCTTCGCCTTCCACTGGTTGAAAACGAAGGTTTTCAATTTTAGGTCGTGCTGGAGTACTAAAGCTCAGAACAGTACTTCCTGCATACTCATTGCCGTCAGCATCAAAAGTATTTAATCGATAAAGATATTTTGCACCATCATTTAATCCCTCTAACTCCACATCATATGTAGACTTATCAAGTGAGGTGGCAATCTCTTTGACTGCACCAAAACTATCACTCAATCCATACTGTATAACGACTCGTGTAGCACCAATTGATGTGAATCGTATTTGTGCTGCAGACAAAGTAACTCGAATAGCCTCTACTTCTTGCGTAGATGGTGCTGGATTAGTTTTAAATGTGAACTCACTAGAATTACCCGTGTTACCATCCTCGTCTGTCCAGCTTGCCTTAGCAAAGTATGTTGTTCCTGGTGTCAGGTTGTTTAAATCTACTTTATGATCCGTTGTTTGATCATTACTGGCAATTTGAAAAGGTTGGTAGCTCTCTTTAGAAGTACCTATTGAGATTTTACTATCACTTTTTCTATTCGTAGACCATCTTACGACGGCGCGCTTCGTACTAATCGCAGACACACTTGGTTGTGCTGTGATAGTAGCAGGGCTGGTGAACTTGCCAGTTGGGTAGTCTTTTACAGTTGAGCTGTTTGCACCGCAATTGTTGGCACTATCGCAAGCTTTCACACGGTAGTGATAATCTTTTTGGTTCAAGTTTCCGTCTACATAGCTGGTTCCAGAAGTGGAGGCAATCTTAGTAAAGTTTTGGTTATCTGTTGAACGATATATCGCATATTTATCCACACCAGCACCAATCTGAGAGGGTGGGTTCCATGATAACGCTAAACGCCAAGTAGATGTTGTTTTTGTGGAAACGTCAGCAATGTCTAGGTCCAATGGAACGCCAGGCGCGGAAGTGTTAGCTGTAAATGTCGTGCTTGCTGCCGTTGCAAAGTTAAGGTTATTCGCTTCATCACGTGCTACTACATAAAATGTGTTGTCTCCAGGCTGATTTGCGTATGGGCCAACCGGAATAGATGTGATTCCTGGTTCAGTATATGTGCAGGTGTTTTCTGTAGGCAATGTGTTAATCGTGTAGCAGTACGTTAGATTATTTGCTGATCCTTGAAATGTTGCTGGCTTTTCCCAACTAAATTGAAACGCATTACTGGTGCTGCTGGAGGGGCTTGATGAAACATTTTGAGGACTACTTGGAGAAGAAGTATTTAGTTTGAGTACAGTTGTCGTATAAGTGGGACTGACATTACCTGCGGAATCCCAAGATCTGAAATAAATCGTATTATTACCTTCAGTAATATTGTCGAAGTCGGTAGGGTCGACAGTTGAGTATGTTCCGTCATCGATAAGCAGGTCTGAAGTATCCTGAGAGCCAGAATGATTGTCTCCGTACCATGTGCTATTTCCAATCTTATATTGCATGCCCGCATAACCTGAATTTGCATCGTTGCCGGCGTCAACTCCATTTGTTGGCCAGGTTAAGTTTACTGCTTTGCTAGCGACAAACTGGGATGGAGCAGAAACATATGCAGGATTACTTGGAGGGGTGTTGTCAAATCGAAACGAGAAACTAGCAGGTGCTCCCGAAAAAATATTGTTAGAGTAATCTAGCGCTTGAATAATTAAGCTATATGGAGTGTTGGATGAAGTCAGAGCGCTTCCAATATAACTGGATAAGCTCAGATCTAGCGAATTAGCACTTACGGCAAATGGGCAGGTACCTGAAGTGTCTAGCGAGCCAGTTCCTAAAATTCCTTTAGTTGTCTTTGGGTCGGCGGTACTATCTTTACCTAGATATAGACAATAGCCCTTTATCCCAGTTGCACCAGGGTCGGAATCATCAACCGCAGCATCCCAGTCAAAATATGGTTTATTGGCGTTAGTCCAATCATCTTCGTTGATACCTTGCCCGCCACTTTCGGTATGCATGATTATGTTAGAAGCGTTTTGAGCGGGCGGTGTTACGTCTGGATTAATGACTAGAGTAACATTTGATAATGTAACTTCCTGAGAACCGTTACTAGATAAAAAAGCTCGCCACTTGAATTCTCTAGTGCCAATATCAAAGTCGTTTATATTGGCACTAACCTCAGATGCGGTGTTGTGCTCTCCTGGTTCTGCTTCTACCCAAGATGAGCCATTCCAATAATTCCAGTTTGCACCATTATTATTTGAGATTTGATAGTAAATCTCACCGCCATTTTTAGTCGCTGTTTCGCTGAAAGAGCTCCAGCTAGCTACGGAGGGTGGATTATATGCGTCTTTTGTTTCTATAGTTGGAAGGTCTTTTGCGTATCGCTTACCTATGAATGAAGTACCACCGGTTGTACCGGCTATCAATTTTGTTTTGTCAATAACTTTTACAGAAGTGAACTGGTCATTTGCTAGCTCAGGCTTAGTA
>CAZUNB010000034.1:0-9356 GCA_964622235.1 uncultured Candidatus Saccharibacteria bacterium
TAGAAAGCATTGGTTGTACAGAAGAAATTCCTGAAACTGCTGCTACTATTGAAGCTTCTTCAGCTCAAACGGTTCATCCTATCTAAGCATCTCTTTAACTTCAGTATGTGAAAAGTCATGAATTACCATTTTTCCAAAGTTTTAAATAATTATTGGTATATTTAGATACAATTATGAATATATTTTAAGACAATCAAATGTAAGATTTACTATCGAGTATTAAATTTCGAGAGTAAATAATTCTGAGAAAGTGATATCTAATAATTATATTAGATAAAAAAACTATTTTATAAGTCTTTGGCTATCCAGCGCGCGAGCCTGTTACTAAGATCAGCTAATGTTTGTTGTTTTTACTGAATTTGACTAAGATTTTTTAACTTGAAGGCCATCTAGCTCAACAGGGGTTTCTCGACCGAAAAGGTTAACGAGTACTTTGATCTTACCCTTGACTGAGTCAACTTCACTGACTGCCCCATCGAAGCCCTTGAACGGACCGTCGATGATACCAACCACTTCGCCTTCAGCAAAGTCGAGTTTGTGTGTCGGATCTTCAACACCCATTCGTTTCTTGATCTTATCAATCTCTTCTTCGTCAACTGGAGTTGGGTCATTACTGTTGCTTCCGACGAAACCAGTTACGTTCGGCGTGTTCCGAACGACATACCAAACATCTTCGCTCATTGTCATATGTACAAAAACGTAGCCCTGGAAAATGCGTTTTTCAACAACTTTCCGTTTGCCGTTCTTGATTTCAATTTGCTTTTCTTTCGGAACCATAACATCGAGAATTTTATCAGCCATATCGAGGCTCTCGGCCCGCTGTCGGATACTCTCTTTAACTTTTTCTTCATAGCCGCTACTTGTGTGAATGGCGTACCAAAATGCTTTTTTACTCATAAAATCTTAAACTCCTAATTACTATCTTGTTATTTTCCTAATACGAATTTCTCTAATGCCTGAACAATGCCGTAATCGATTACGGTAGTAAATGCTGCGAATAATCCACTAAACACCAATACAGAAATAGTAAGATTCCATGATTCTTTTCGACCTGGCCACGTTACTTTACGAATTTCAGATACAGAGCCTTTGAAGTAAGTTTTAATCTTATCATCGAGGCTTGGCTTGTCACTAGCCTTTGATTCGAGAACCATCGGTTCTTCGATAGCTTTTTCTTGTTTCTTGTTAGTTTTCCTGGTCTTAGCACTGTCTTTGACTGTTTTTACGACAGTCTCTTTAGACTTCCTTGAAGCATTGGTAGTTTTGCTAGTAGTCTTTTTGCGAAGAGGTGTTGCATCACTGGCATTTATAACCCGTACTTTTGTTTCGGCCTTGGTGTTTTCGGACTTTTTTTCAGTTTTTTTAGCTTTTGCCATAATTTCTCCACAAATTAAAAAGAGCCTACAATGGCTCGCTCCTGTCAACTATAGGCTGAATCGTTCGTCTCGTCAAGTGTTTTATCTGCGCAACTGACGGAAAATCCGCATGGCGTGTTCACTAACCTTATTGTTCATGATTTTTTCAGTGATATGATCGGCGGCAAGTGTTTTTGGCGCCATAGCGTAGGTTGGATATGGCAGAATTGTTTTAGCGATATCTCGCATTGTCAAACGATTACTCATAGCCAATACAAATGTACCAATCTGCTCTGTCGCTTGCGAGCCTGCTACCGTTGCGCCCAGTATGCGATCTCGCTTATCAATCATGACCTTGATCATTCCCGGTTTGTCTTCAATCATTGCTCTGTCGATTTCTGAATAGTTCATGGCACGAACTATGTGCGGGATTCCTTCTGCCTTTAAGTCTTTCTCAGTCTTGCCAACGTGGGCGACTTCAGGACGTGTAAAAATAACAAATGGTAGCGCATGGAGGCTAACCTTGTGCCTTAGGCCAAACATCGCATGCACGACAGCATAGTATGCTTGCTCACCTGCTACGTGAGTGAAACCAGCCATGCCAGTGACATCTCCAACTGCCCAGATATTCTTACGAGATGTTTGGCCGTAGCCATTAATGGTTATCCCACGGCTTGTGTACTCAATTCCGGCATTTTCAAGATCGAGATCCGTGTTTGGAATTCGCCCAATCGCCATAAACAGACTATCTGCTTTTGATGTTAATGACTGCTCGCCTTTTTTATAATGAAGCGTAGCCATTTTATCGCCTTTTTTCTTCGTAATTTTTTCTAGATTTGAGTTAGTAACTACGTCGATACCACGCTCAGTAAATTTAGAAGTAACAAATCTAGCGATTTCCGGGTCAACGCGGAGTGAAAGATGATCGTATCGTTCAAAAATAGTAATATCAGTATCGAGAAAGTTGTAAGCGCAGCCAATTTCGCAGCCGATGACTCCCCCACCTAGAATCGCCATACTCTCAGGTTTTTCTTTGATATTAAAGATAGTTTCATTAGAGTAAACATCTAGATGTTCCTGCCCGGGAACATCAACTATTCGCGGTCGGCTGCCGGTAGCAATTATAAATCTACGGCCATGAACTTTCTCGCCATTGACATCGACCGTATTACCATCAATAAATTTGGCTTCGCCATGGTAAACCTTTACACCAAGCTTCTCGAAGTGTTCATCATTTTCGTCACGATCTTCAATGCGACGAATAGCACGAACAATGCTTTTGTTTAATGCTTCGAAATCTAAAGTAGGCTTACCGTTAACGCCGAACTTAGATGAACTGTCTGACTGATAAAAACGTTTTGATGCATGGATAAGCGCCTTGCTTGGGACACAACCATTCTGAAGACACTCGCCACCTAACACGTCTCGTTTTTCTATCATCGCCACGCTCGCACCTAGTTTTTTGGCGTAGGTAGCTGCCGTTAATCCACCTGATCCTGCCCCAATTACAACTAGGTCAAATGACTTCATGGATGTTAGTATATCAATATGTGGGCGCAATACAACTACTTATTATTAGCATCCCTACCTCTTGTTTTTTTTCTATTTTGGGGAATTCAATTCAAACAAGACAAATCGCATAAAATCATTCTAAGCATCCTAACCATCTGTCTAACGTTAGTCTTCAGCTACAGCAATTTATTCGGAGTATTCTTTTTGCTCAATTTTCTTGAAATTCGCAAGTTTGAACGTTTATCTTCTCAGCAGAAAAAAGAACAGTTTGGCTCAATTTTTATTATAAATCTCGTAATAGTTTTTGTTACTATTGCACTAAATTATATATATTTATTGCCTATAGAAGTTCTATTTGTGGTTCCAGTTCTTTTCGCTCTCCGTCAAGCCGAAGAATTAATAAGAACGATACAAGCTAAAAATAAATTTGGTTTTGATGCAGTAGCCTCGCCGTTAATAAACGAGTCTAAGCCAGCTGTGTCACTACTAATTCCTGCGCGCAACGAAGACATCAATCTTACAAAGTGCCTAGAGCAAAGTATTAACAGTAACTACGAAAAGCTCGAAATAATTGTACTTGACGACTGTTCGAGCGATAAAACTCCCGAAATTATAAAAGATTTTGCTCACGATGGGGTTCGATTTATTTCTGGTACTGAGCCACGAACGGATTGGAGCGGTAAAAATAATGCATTGCAGCGCTTAAGTGAAGAAGCTAGTGGTAAGTGGTTGGTTTATTGTGACGTGGACGTTGACCTTCAAGTTGATTCAATCACTAAGTTAATTGATTACGCAGAGCAGGAAAAGATTGATATGTTAAGCGTCTGGCCTCAGCGCTACAGTGTCGACGTAATTGCCACCCTTCTTGAGCCTAGTATCGGGAAAACACAGTTACAAAAAAGCCGCTCAGATAATCCTGTGTCTGGAAGATTGTGGTTGATCAAAGCCGAATCATTACGAAGTATTGGAGGCTTTGATTCGGTCAAAAATCATATCTTGCCGGAGCAAACATTAGCAAATATCTTCTCTGAGAGAAACGGTTATCGATACATTGTCAGTAATGTTGAGTTGGGCATCACAGTTAGAAAGCGCCCAAGCTCACACGTCCACAACCTTATTAGGACTTTGTATCCGCAACACGGGTTATTGTCGCTTAATGCGGTTGTTTTCTCCTTGTGGCGTTTAACACTTCCGGTTTTCTTGGGTTATTCAGTTTATATTATAATTACACAGAATCAAGCCATCTATTTAACAGCCTTTGTTATTGGTGCGATTTGTTTGTTCATGCGCGAGTTCGTAGCCACAACGATACTAACTCCTAGCGTCTGGTATCTTGCACCATTTAGTTATTTCATATCTTACTTCATTGAGCCAGTGCTACTGGTGATCTCAATGTATCGCTATGAATTCTCGGAAGTTAGCTGGAGAGATCGGCTGGTTTGCTATCCGACGTTGCAAACGATTCCGGTGTTACCACCGAGTCAGGAACAAGCTTAATAGGTAAATCAAGCCAGAAGGTTGAACCCTTGTTGATCTCAGAACTTACACCAATCTCACCGCCAATTAGCTCCACTAGCTTTGTGGCAATAAAAAGTCCCAGGCCCGTGCCGTTATGATCACGTGTTCGGAAGTCTTCACTTCTGTAGAATTTACTAAAGATATGCTTTTGATCGGTTTGACTAATTCCTATTCCACTATCTTTGACTGAAAAACGAAGGGTCGAATTATTTTTCTGTTGCAAAATTAAACTCACGCCACCTTCTTCTGTGTACTTAACGGCGTTGGTAATAAAATCTTGTAGAACTTCTTTCACCCGATGACGGTTTGAAAATACTTTTGGTATCCGTTCATCGATCTTAACGTTGAATCTTAAACCTTTCTCAGCTGTTTTTGGTACGTAGTCTTTCTCGAGTTCAGTAATTAGTTCAACCGGATCAAACTCTTCAGTTTCATTCTCCAAAATACCGCGCTCTGCCCGACTAATGGTTGTAATGTCGTTGACGAGATCGGAAAGAAACAAGACATTTTTGTATGCTTGCTCTAAAAGCGGTTGTTGCTTCTCGACATCATTTTTAATCGCTGGCAGTTGTGCGGTACTTAGATTTGCTTCGGCAATTGCGAGTGGTGTCCTTAGTTCATGGCTGACTATCGAAACAAAGTCATCTCGTTGTTCTTCTAGACTCTTTTCTTTAGTTATGTCGCGTAACACCAAAATAAAACCGTTATTAATTGCCGAGCTCTCAGTAATGATTGGCGAGAGCGACATGTACAGATCTATTTTCTCATTATCTTGGTTGATGAAATGCCAGTCGTCGTGCTTGATGATGGAGTCATCTCGTTTTTCATCAAAAATTACGATTTGTTCATCGTTTTCGTCGAAGATTTGCATCAAACTATTGAAATGTACGCCGAGTGGGGACTTGTTGGTATCGAGCAGTTCAAGCGCAGCACCGTTATATGCAGTTACGACTCCTTCCTCAGTTGTCGCTATAACAGCATCGGTCATACTGTTAATTAAACTCTCTAATCGCTCGCGCTCGAAAACTACGTTATTAGTCGCCTGCTGGAGGTGTCTCCTATCACGTTGTAGGTCGCTGAACAGTTCGCTAATAATTATTCCAGTCAGAAACAACAAAGCCTGGAAAACAACGAATCCGTGCCAATCAATAGATTCAACATTGTTCTGCACCACCATTCCAACTAATGAAGCAGATAGGACAACTGCGTAGCTAGCTATGAATCCACGAGGCCCTAGCCAGTATTGGCTGGTTAGTATAATCAGATACGCCAACGAGCTATAAATCGAATCTATCGGTATGACAAAAATCAAGCCAGCAGCAAACAATAATGTAATCGCCGATTGAACTACTATGTAGTTCGCAAAATTCTTTGCTGAAGATTTCTCAACTAGAATAACTGCAGTCGTAGTTCCTATAGCCAGGAATACCGGTATAAAACCTATATTTTCGATTAAACGTGGTGTAAAAAAATAATCGTATATAAGTAAAGCAACAACCAGTAACTGACTGAGCATAATAGCCGGATTCCTATATGCTCTCCGAAACAACTCACGTGTTGATACTATGTTTTCCCCATCCATTACTTCCTAGTATGCCATAAGAAGTTTAAACAATACTAATAATTAGATTATCGTCGATTGAAATATCGTTTTGACCAAATTTTTTTCAAAAAACTAATAGTAAGAGTAGAAAGTAAATAGCCAACGACGGGTACGAGAGCATTAAACCAAGGGTCAATACCAACAACAAACTGCAGATACGCGAGAACAACTAAATATGTCAGGATTGCGATTGAGATTTTTCGAACCCAACTAGTCTCCCATGCCTTGTCCACCTCAACTCTTTTGTTTCTTTGCTCTATTTCATGAAGACGGTGATTTAGTGTTGGTTTACTCATAGTTAATATATAACATAATGGACACAGATTTTGCCAGATAGCATTTTGTCAACTAATGATCTTTATGTCTACAGCTTTACTCTGCGTAGGAGTTGGGCATTAATAGCGACGATAATTGTCGACATTGACATCATAGCAGCACCAACAGCAGGAGATAAAACGAAACCGGTAAAAGCTAATACACCACCCGCCAGAGGCACCGCAATAAGGTTATACCCAGCTGCCCAAAAAAAGTTTTGAACCATTTTATTAAATGTTTTTTGTGACAAGGTAATAATTTTAGAGACTCCTCGCGGGTTGCTGCTAGCAAGTACTATGCCAGCTGATTCAATTGCTACGTCTGTTCCCGCGCCAATTGCAATACCTATATCTGCAGCTGTTAGTGCTGGCGCATCATTGACACCATCGCCTGCCATAGCAACCCTTAAACCTTGATCTTGCAGCCTTCGCACAACATCAACTTTATTTTCCGGTAATACCTCGGCAAAATATTTTGTGATATGTAGTTTTTTTGCAATGTCAGCTGCAACGCCCTCAGAATCTCCTGTAACCATAGCTACCTTTAGTCCTGCTCGTTGCAAGCTACGCACAGCAGCTTTCGATTCACTTCGCACTACATCTGCAATTACAAAGCATCCAAGTATTTTTTTCTCTTGCAGTAGATAGATTACTGATTGACCATTCTTAGCAGCCTCTTTCGTTGCGTTTGCGTACTCTGAAGTCAGCTGAATATTTTTTTCTTTAAGTAGCTGCGGACCACCTACAAAATATGTTTGTTTATCAAGTCTGGCGCTCACCCCCCGGCCTTCGATGGCTGAGAACCCTGCTACATCTTCAAGGGATAATTCTTGTGATTTTGAATAGTCTGTTATTGCTTTGGCGATAGGATGTTCAGAGTCGGCCTCGATACTCGCCGCTATTAATGTCGCTCTCGACTTATCATCAGAAACAACATCAACGACACCTTGCTCGCCTTTTGTCAGTGTCCCGGTTTTATCGAATAGAACCACGTCAACCTTACGTGCATTTTCGAGTGCTGAGCGCTCACGAACAAGCACACCGGCTTTTGCAGCCTTAGAGGTAGATATAGCTGTAACGAGAGGAATGGCAAGTCCTAGGGCGTGCGGACAGGCAATTATCAGAACCGCGACCACTCGTTGGACGATGAAGTCAGTGTCAGCACCTACTAACATCCAATAAATTGTAATTATAAACGCGGCGCTGATCGAATAATAAAACAAATACCCTGCTGCTTTATCGGCAAGCAACTGTGTCTTAGATTTGCTCGCCTGTGCGTCACTAACCAATTTCATAATTCCCGAAAGTGTCGTACCGTCTCCGGTTTTTGTTACTTGAACAGTCAGCGAACCGCTTCTATTGATAGCTCCAGCAATGACTTTGTCGCCAATTGTTTTTTCAACTGGTGCCGATTCTCCGGTAAGTAAGGCTTCGTTAACGCTCGATTCACCTCTCACAACTACACCGTCGGCGGGAATCTTGGCTCCAGGACGGATTAATACTTTATCGTGTATTTTCAAGTGACAAAGATGAACCTTTTCGGTACCTGTTTTTGTAACTAATTCGGCTTCATCGGGCAGTAGCTTTACTAACTCTTTCAAAGCACCTTGAGCGTTATCGACTGAAGCCATTTCTAACCAGTGACCAAGCAACATGATTGTTATTAAACTAACTAACTCCCACCAGAAATCCATACCAGAAAAGACACCTAAGGTAATTAATAGGCTGTAAATAAATGCAACCGATATCGCAAGAGAAATCAATGTCATCATGCCTGGCTTTTTAGCAGCTAGCTCGTAACGTGCGCTACGTAGAAATACCATCCCTCCATAAGCGAACATGACGATACCTAGAAGTGCTGAAATGTACTGGCTGTAGCTAAATGATATAGCCTGATAATCAAGCAGCTCCTGAATTGTTTCTGAAAAATATAAAACGGGAAGGCTTAAAGCTAGGGAAACCCAGAATTTCTGTTTAAACACATTAGGATTATGATCACCATGCTCATCATGTTTTTTGCTTTGATTTTTCTTTGGCTTTTCGAGCGCCATGTGGCATTCGGTACACATCCCAGGTTTGTCTGAGGTTTGCTCGGGATGCATTGGGCATACATAGTTAGCCTCTTTTTCATCTGTCTCTTTTCCTGATTTGTTTGCTTCGTGTTTGATATGGATTCCTTACTTTGTTTTTAAGTTATTCAATTCATAGAGACGTAACAATTCTTCGACTAGCTGTTCTCTCTGATCATCATCTCCATCTCTCATTCCCTTTTCTACATGAGTACGCAGATGATTTTCAAGGATTAGTTTATTGAGTGAACCAATAGACCGCTGAATTGCCAGGTTCTGCGTAATGATATCTATGCAATACTCTTCGCCCTCTATCATCTTTTCGATGCCACGCAGCTGACCTGCAAGTATTTTGGATCTATGTAGTGCTCGTTTTTTAATATCTACAATCATATTTACTCCATTTAGTAGATTCATTGTATACCCCCATAGGGTATTCATCAAATTTAAAAGAACAAGAGTATAATTATCTTATGGTTAAAAAAATTGTTAAGATCCAAGTGTACGTTTTAATAGCTTTACTCTGCCTTTATGGATTGGTATTCTGGTCAATAAGTAATGATCAGAAAAAACAACAGCAGGAAATAAGTAATCAAGCTCCAGCGCCTGAAGGTAAACAATTTCTTCCCTATTGCGAAGGCGGAGTTTCGGAAACTATTTCTGATAAAGATGATACTTCTTGTCTGGCCGAGAAGCCTGGTGATTTTGCGAAAATAGGTCTAGCAATGTATGCAATAATAATTTTTTTGATAGCTCCAGTTTTTAGCTTCTTGTTTTTAACCAAACCATGGAAACGTAAGTCAAAGCGACGGTAGTATATGAATTATGTGGAGCGAAGAATCTCTAATATCAAAAGTTATATTTCAAGAAAATCATTTCAAGATAACTCAGCTCGAAATTTTTATTAAAAATCTTAGTTAATAAAATAACGAGAATACAAACAAAGCTATTTGGTGAGTTTAAGATAATCTTCCATTGCAATCGT
>CAZUNB010000034.1:9381-11874 GCA_964622235.1 uncultured Candidatus Saccharibacteria bacterium
GATCAGCGAATACTAGTTCGCCTAATTTCTCATGAACCTCGGGACCCAGTAGATTCCAAAATTCTTTTTTATATTCAGAACCTGATGCTTTGTCCATTAAGGGCATAGCCCCAACAGCTATCATCATAGATAAATGGCTAGAGACCAAAGGTTCTAATGCAGGTAATTCTGAGTCTTCTTCTTCTACTTCTCTCCTATAATTTAGCATTCGTCGCAATGCTGCATTTTTTTCAAGTAAGCCTAAAAATGAATTTTTTCCTAGTTCCTCTTCGGAGCATCCCGAAATCAATGGTTCAGTGTCTTTAATTGATGAGATTAAAACCTTACGTGCTTCTTCAGATATGACCTCCGAATCGACAACAACTTCCGGCTCTGTTGGCTCTTGCGATTTAGTGCGAGGTTTACGACCGCGATTGTCAGTTGGTGAGAACAAGAGATCAGCTCGTTGTATTTTCGTTATAGCCTCTGATGGGCGCAGCATTTCGTCTCTCTCACGGAAAGTTAAATTCGCAATTGGTGGAGAGTCTGGTTCACCAGAATCCCGTTTGCGGCCTCTATTAAGATTACGGCGTTCTGTTTCAAGTTTATTTGGTTTTGGTTTATCCATAATTTTATATTATAACTGTATATTATGTATTTGTCAATAATTATTGTAAAATCTAAACTTGCAGCAACAGCTAATTAGTCCTTTTCTTTCTAGCTTTAGGACAATTTTATCTATCAATCTTTTTAGGAAGAATCTTTATGATTAGTAGGATTAGTAAAGCGCTGATCGTAGCAGTTATAATCGAACCTTCAATAAGAAGATTGCCACCCGTTAACCACTTCGGACCAGAGAAAACAGTCTTCATAAAATGGGGATAAACTCCACCGAGCGAAATGACGCCTAAAATTACACCTCCACCTACATTCCATACAGTATGCGCTACGATTGGTGCCACCAATGTTCCAGTTCGTGTTAGTAGCATCGTGAATAATAGGCTTGCGAGCGTGACATTAATGATACCCAAGAATCCCCCTTGAAAACCATGCATAGCAACGAATAGTACGGTTGTAAAAATTGTCGCGACTACGACTGAATAACGTGACTTCAGCATCTGAAATAGATAACCGCGTACTAAATATTCTTGCATGGCGACATTAATAGCAGCTGCTATCACCCAAACCCCTAGCGCTGAAGTAGCAACTACAGCTCTAAACTCAAGGATCTTTAAAAATAGTAGTATTAGTACGACAACACCTAGCCAAACTATACCAATTGTAGCGCCTATAAGCGCTCCATTTAACAAATTTTTGTCTACGCGTGGCTTTATTTTACGCTTAGCAGTTGATAAAAATAATAGTGTCGTGGCTATGATTGCCATGAATGGTACGAATTCTGACCATAGTCTTATCAGCGACCCAGATTCGTTTAAAAAACTTGGCTTTTCTACGAACTCAAAAATAATAGATACGATTACTACCCAAATCGTAAAAAATAGTATAAATCTCCACAAGCTACCGAAAATATTTTTAATTACTTGCTTCATCCTATATTTAGTATACTTTGATACTATTACATAAAGCTCGTCTATTTTAGTTGACGTGCATCACTTACAATCAAAGTTCTGGATTTAAACACAAGAGCTCTAGCCAGCGCAGGCGCCATTTGGTACTGGTTTTTCAGGTACGGAAAGCACTGGAGTAATTCCGTTTTCATATCCGATATCAAAAAGCATTCCCTCGGACATCTCACCCATCATTTTTCGCGGCTCTAGATTAACTACAAATAATGCTTGCTTGCTTTCAATCTCAAATGGATTTTCTCGTTCTTTCTTTAATCCAACCAGTATATTACGTTTGAACTCACCAAAGTTTACGGTGAGTCGGACGAGCTTATCGGATGCCTCAATATCTTCAACTTTCTCTATCGTGCCTACACGAATATCAAGCTTTTCCAAATCTTTAGAATCTATTATTGGTTTAACTGAAGTCTGCTTCACGTTATTAGTATATCAAATTCGATTACTATTTTTTTGGGCTCTTTTTGAAATCGAAAAGGCAATTGAATAAATATCTTCGCAATATATTATAAATTTTCTAAGTCATCAATTGCAAAATTCCAATTTCTTCTACACCAGAAGCTACTTCTGGTTCTGCGAATGACTCAATCTCTTCCTGTATGTCTGCAGCAACAAAATGCAAAATATCTGCTCTTTGCGCAGAATCATCTAAGTCCAATGGACGCACTGCAATCATCCTCGATAAATGAGCAGAAACTGTTGGGTCTAATCCTGGCCCCAACTCTACTCTCACGGCAAGCATACGGCTCAAAAACTCGTCGGCTGGTGTCAGTTCTGCAGCCTTTATAGACGTTTCCACCATTTCTATATCTGCGATTAACGTCATGAGCGTAGCACGAGCTTGTTAAGTTATAGGCACCGTGGCTTCTGGTGATTCCGCAAGATCATTTTTTTTTATAATTTAATTATTTTATCAACAATATGACTGCTT
>CAZUNB010000035.1:0-11262 GCA_964622235.1 uncultured Candidatus Saccharibacteria bacterium
TTCTTTGAAATCATGTCCATGGTTACATTCTAACAGATATGATAAAATGATTAGTCATATGGCAAAGATAAACTCAAACTTCGCAAAACTAACTGCTGGATATGTATTTCCTGAAATTAATCGCAGAGTTGCTGAATTCTCACAACAAAATCCAAAAGCGTCTATCATTAAACTTGGTATTGGTGACACGACTCTTGCGTTAACTGAGTCAGTAACAAAAGCGTTGCATGAAAAAATTGATCTGTTGAGTAACAAAAATACATATACGGGTTATGTTGCCGAGCGTGGTGAAGAAAAACTACGCGAAGCTCTTGTTACTAAGTATAGAGATCAGTATGGCATTGATTTGAAAGCAACCGAGGTTTTTATTGGCGATGGCGCAAAAAGTGATTCATCGAATATCCAATCTATTTTCTCGGCTGACTCTGTCGTCGCTGTTCAAGATCCAGTCTTTCCGGTTTATGTAGATTCAAGTGTTATCACTGGTAAGACTGGCAGTTCACAGGATGGCCGCTACCAAAATATTGTTTATATGGATTGTAATGAAGAGAATGGGTTCTTTCCAGAACTACCAGCTGAGCATGTCGATATTATTTATCTTTGCAGCCCAAATAACCCTACGGGTACGGTGGCAACACATGGGCAGTTGCAAAAATTCGTTGATTACGCAATTGAGAAAAAAGCGGTGATTATTTTTGATGCAGCTTACTCCGAATTTATTAGCGACAATACGCTACCAAGAAGTATTTATGAAATTGAGGGGGCAAAAAGCTGCGCTATTGAAATTAATAGTTTTAGTAAGTGGGCAGGTTTCACGGGTGTTAGGCTGGGGTGGACTATTGTTCCGGAGAATTTGATTGTTGATGACTGCGCAGAGGGGGAACTTAATCAGGCCTGGAATCGTAGACAGTCGACAATGTTCAATGGTGCGAGCAATATTGTCCAAGCTGGTGGGTTAGCCGTAGTTCAAAATCCAGAAGAACAACAAGCTCTGATTAATTACTACATGACAAATGCTAAACATCTTTACCAAGCCTTTAGTGAGCTCGGCTATAGTGTGTTTGGTGGCAAGAATGCACCATACGTCTGGGTCAAGCTGCCTGATGGCGTAGATTCATGGGCTTATTTTGATATATTACTACGACAAACAAATATCGTTGGAACTCCTGGGGCTGCTTTTGGTAAAAATGGTGATAATTACTTTAGATTTAGTTCATTTGCTTCGCAAGAAGATGTTACGGAAGCAATAGATCGAATCAGAAAAATGGATAAAGACAATGAATAATATTCCGTTTGATGATACAGTTATAAAAAAACTGGTCAAGGAGTTTGGTACGCCTGTATATCTTTATGATGAAAAGGGCATGCTTGAAACTTCAAGGAAATTAAACGATATGTTTTCATGGATCGCTGGGTATCGAAATTACTTCGCTAGTAAAGCCCTTCCAAACCCGTATATTCATAAGATTCTGAAAGAAAAAGCCGGAATGGGTGTTGATGTCAGCTCAATGGCTGAACTAATCCTGGCACAAAAAACTGGTTTTAAAGACATGGATATCATGTTTAGCTCTAATGACACATCGTGGCAAGATTTCCAAAAAGTAACTGAACTCGGAGGAATTATTAATTTCGATGATATACGGCTTATCGATTATTATGAACAGAAAGTTGGTCCATTGCCGGATCTCGTATGTTTCCGATACAACCCAGGCGACGGGAGATTAAGTGGTGGAAATGACATTATTGGTAATCCTGCAGATGCAAAGTACGGACTGACTTACGAGCAAATTTTTGAAGCCTATAAAATAGCTAAACAAAAAGGTGCTACCAGGTTTGGGCTTCACAGTATGATGGTGTCGAGTGAGATTCGGATAGAGGCTCATGAGGAGACAGCTAAGATTCTTTTTGAACTAGCTGCAAAAATTGAGGATGAGGTTGGAATTGAATTTGAATTCATTAATTTAGGTGGTGGTTTAGGGATTCCATACAATCCTGGCGAGCTGCCAATCAACACAGAGCTACTCAGTAAGCATTACAAGGCGCAGTATGAATTAGTTTTTAACGATAGAGTAAATAAACCAACAGTTGTTTCGGAGCACGGTCGCTATGTAACAGGACCACATGGTTATTTGGTCCTTACCGTTAGGCATCTCAAGGAAACGTATAAAGACTTCATTGGCACCGATGGAAGTATGGCAAATCTGATGCGGCCAGGAATGTATGGCGCTCATCACTGGATATCAGTACTAGGCAAGGAAGAGTTGCCGAAAGATCATGTGTATGATGTTGTAGGTTCGCTTTGTGAAAATAATGATAAGTTTGCAATTGATCGTAGTCTACCAAAAATCGAAGTTGATGATATTTTAATAATTGGAAATGCCGGTGCACACGCCCATGCGATGGGTTTTAACTACAATGGTAAATTGCGCTCAGCTGAGGTCCTTCTGAGAGAAAACGGCGAGTTGGAGCAGATTAGACGTGCTGAGACAATCGAAGATTACTTTTCAACGTTAGATTTTAGCAAGTTGAAATAATGCTTAAATCATGTAACAGTCAATACATAAAATAATTTTATATAATCAGATTATGAATCAAAATTCTACAATACGAACAATGAAAATGAGCTCTACAATCAATTTCGCAACTCTAGAGGAGTACAGGGCGGCAGCGAGAGGTGAGAAGGTTCTTGAAGGTCAGCACTATCCTACGAGAGATAATGCATATGGGATTCTAGGCAACCCAACGGTTCAGAGCCTACAGAAACAAATTGCAGACTTAGAGGGTGCGAGATTAAGCTTACTTTATCCAAATGGCGCTGCGGCTAATGCCCATGCTATAAATGCTCTGACAGAATCTGGTGATCAGATTTTCGTTCCTGATGCTTGTTATTCTCCAACACTCGGGTTTGTGAAAAACATTTTAAAGCGAAAAAATGTAGATGTAATACTATATAATCCTCTAGAGCTAGATAGCCTGGAGAATCAAATAAACACTAAAACAAAAATAATATTTGTAGAGTCGCCGATATCAAACACTTTTGAAGTAGTTGATGCTGATAGAATACTGAAAATGTGCCAGGAAAATGGTCTTTATTCTATGATTGATGCATCATGGTCTAGCGGAATACTCGCAAAATTCATTCCACGTGGTTTTGATGTTTCAATAATTGCATTAACAAAATATATTTCTGGTTATAATGACGTACTTATGGGGGCTGTGTCTAGTTCTAATAATGAGGTAATTAGGTTGCTTGCTTTGGATCATCATGAATTTGGTGTGGGAGTATCTCCATTCGATGTCTTGCTTGTGAGTCGGAGCATAGAGTCCGTAGAAGCTAGAATGTTACAGGCTAGAAGTAATGCTGATAAACTGGTAGAAATGTGTGAAAATCACACTAATGTTAAAAAAATATATAGACCCAATAAATCAGATATATTTTCAGATTACTTCGAGTCCGATAGTTGCTTGTTTAGTATTGAGCTTAAAAAACTATACTCAGACGAAGAATTACAGAAAATGCTTGATAAACTTTCGGTTTTTAAGCTTGGTGAATCTTGGGGCGGAACTCGAAGTTTAATTTTGCCATATTTACCCAACGAGTTTGATGGCAGGGCATTCAAGCCTGAGAATTCAATCGTAAGAATTAATTCAGGACTTGAATCAATAGAACAACAGCTAAATGATTTAAAGAGCGGCTTAGACCAGCTCTAGCTTGTCATTGAAGTTTGTGATTTCGTCTATATTAAGCATGTCACCACTAGCGAGCGGAGGGCGAGTTGTTGGGTATTCGATATCGCCTAGCTGAGCCAAAATAGCCTTAGTAGGAATCGGATTACTGGCGCTGAATAAGCTTTTGCTTGCTGCTACAAATAATTCTTCATTTTCAAAATTTTTATCAAGAAATTGTGAAACAATTTTGTTAGTCTGTTCGGGCCAGACATTCGCTGCTACGCTAACAACGCCCTTGGCACCAAGACGTGAAAATTTAGCAAACATAATATCATCTCCACTGAACATACGAGCGTTTGGTTCACATTGTGAGTAATTGTTAAAATCACTGATATTTCCACTGGCTTCTTTCACCGCCCAGAAGTTTATATGACTTGATATCGCCCTAAGAGCTTCGATATGAAGTGGAACTGCAGCTCGGCCCGGAACATTATAAATACAGACTGGGCGCTGGCTAGTGTCGAGCAATGAAGTAAACCATTGCGTTTGGCCTAGCTTACCTGGTTTTGTGTAGTAGGGCACTGGCACCAGGTATGCATCAACCTTAATAGTGTTTAGATAGTTAATCCATGCAATTTGATCGGGCAAATACATACCGCCAACTCCAACCATAAGGGGCACACCTAGCTCAAGACCAATTACGAAATCTAAGATTTGTTTTCTTTCTTCGAGACTAAAGCTTGGAGATTCACCGGTACTTCCGAGGATTGTCAGTGCATTCCCAGCCTTAACTTGTTTATTCAAAAGTAGAGTAAAGGAGTCAAAGTCAATGTCGCCATTTTCAAGCATCGGCGTAATGATTGCTGTCCAGACGTTATATTCATTTATTGTCATTTATTTTCTCCTTCGTAAGTCTTAACTACTTCTGAAAATTCATGCAAACCTGGTTTTAGTGAGGTTATTCGAAGCGCCGACCAATAGGCGCCTTCAGCGAATATTTTGCGGTGTTTAGAGCTGTGAGCTAGGGTAATAGTTTCTGTATCGGCATCTATTGTTAAGGTGTGATCGCCAACCACATCACCAACACGCTCAGAACTAATTTCGATATTTTTGTCGCCATACCACTGCATCCAAGAAATGGCCGTTCCACTCGGAGCATCTTTTTTGTTTGTGTGATGCACTTCATGAATAGATGTTTTTGCGTTAGGTAAAATTTTGCGAGCTATAGTCAATGCTTCGATAGCGTTTTTTGCAACTTGCATACCAAGACTAAAATTATTAGCCCAAATCCAAGTAATGTTCTGTTGGAAAATCTTCTCGTCGATTTTGTCAGGGAACTGATAGCCGGTACTTCCGATAATTGTTGGTGTTTTTGACTTAAGTAACATATCAAAATAATTATTAAGAATATCGCCAGGTAAAAAGCAGATAACTACGTCAAACTCCGCTAGCTTAGATACCGATGCTTTATTGGTACTATTGAAGTCTGTGATTTTATCACCAGGAGCTATAACTTCATGTAGATATGCTCCGGTTCGTCCACTACCAAGGAGGGCAATCTTCATGATTCTTCCTCGATTAGTGTTTTGTGCAGTATTTGAACGACTGCATCAGCATCGTCGTCAGACACTACAAATGCCTGAACATGCTTATTAGCACCTTGTAACATCATGCGAACATTAATATCTTTTCCTGAATCAAATAAGCCTTTAAAAGCACGGTATGATAGATTTGCTGAAGTATTTATGCGGTTTCCAACGATTGAGACTACGGATAGGCTGTGTTCAAACTCAACTTCACCGATATCTCGTAATTCGTGAAATAGATTTTCATGTTCAAGGAACAACTTATCGTTAACAGTCATTGCTACTGATGTTTCACTAGTGGTTATCTGATCAATCGGCAATTGATGCTTGGCGAAAATGCCGAAAACACCAGCAGCAAATCCAGATGAACCTGCACTCATGAATGGTGTACTGACAGTTATCAAATGTTGATGTTTCTTAGCGGTTACTGCTCGAATCAAAGGTCTAGTAGTAACGTTTTTACTTATTCTAGTACCTTCATTTTCTGGTTCAAAAGTTGATAGAATGCGAATTGGTATATTGGCACGCTCGGCAGGTACTACTGTGGGCGGAAATAGAATTTTCGCGCCAGCCGATGCCAGTTCAGCAGCTTCTTCGTAGTGTAAGTCTTTAATACTTCTTGTTGCTCTTACAACCCTCGGGTCAGCTGTTGCGATGCCTGTGACATCAGTCCAAATCTGTAATTCTTTAGCTCTGATAAGTTCGGCAAAAACAGCAGCACTGAAATCGCTACCACCACGACCTAATGTGGTAGTAAACCCGTCATTGCTCCTACCAATGAAACCTTGTGTGACCACAATTTTATTGTTTTTAAGTAGTGGCAGTAAAATTTCATCTGATTTTTCTTGAGAAATCTTTTGATCAGGATGAGCATTACCATGAACGTTGTTGGTGATGATTACGTTACGGGCATCGAGGTATGTAGCGGCATTATCGCCATTTATTTTATTTAGCGCAGCAGTTAGTAGGCAGGTTGAGAGCCTTTCACCTGTACTGAGAATACGATCGATTGCTCTACCCGTTGTTTCTTTGAGATAGAATTGTCCGTTAGCTAGCGTAGTTAGCTCAGTGACCAATGAATTTATTGTCTCGCTACAGATCGCACTTACTTCTAGTTGTTGTGCAATTTCTTGGTGTCTTTTTTCTATAGTGGCAATTTTATTTTCAGTTTTTTCCCAGTCTAAAATAGAACTTGTAATGGCTATTTCCAAAAGTGCATCAGTAGTTCCTGCCGTAGCTGAAGCAACAACAAGGCTTATTTTTTTATCAAAGATTATCCGAGCAGTTTTAGTAATTGCTGTAGAACTACCAACTGAGGTACCACCAAACTTTGCAACAATGAAATTATTCTTGTTAGTTACCATAATGTTGTGGATTTTCTATAGTTTGTATACGCAGTATCATTCAATTTATGGTACAACATGACTCCTTGCCTGTAAACATACGACACGCTACAATCAGAGGTATGAAAAATATTGGAATTATCGGATGGCGTGGCATGGTAGGATCGGTTCTCATTGAACGCATGAATCAAGAGAACGATTTTGAACTCATGAACTCTCATTTTTTCTCAACCTCACAAGCCGGACAAACTGCGCCGATTTTTACTAATTCCGCAAAAACATTACTGGATGCTTTCGATCTTGAACAACTATCAGCTATGGATATTATTATAAGCTGCCAAGGTGGCGATTATACGAAAAAAGTACATCCGGCACTTCGTGATTTAGGTTGGAAGGGTTTTTGGATTGATGCTGCTAGTGCTCTTCGCATGGAGAAGAGTTCTGTACTCGTTCTTGATCCGGTTAATAAGACACAAATTATTGACAGTATTTCCAATGGAACTAAGGATTTTATCGGCAGCAATTGTACAGTTAGCCCGATACTTATGAGCTTGGGCGGGTTGTTTCAAGAAGGTTTAATCGAATGGGTGTCATCGATGACCTATCAAGCGGCATCGGGTGCTGGAGCTGCAAATATCACTGAATTGTTGGCACAAATGAAGGAAACGGGAAGTTTTGCTGAAGACTATGTGGCTTCCAGCCCAGCAAGTAGTATCGTCGATCTCGAAAGACAAACAAGTAAGTTTGTTAATTCCGACAAGCTAAGCGTAGAAAAGTGGCCAGCTCCACTAGCTGCAAATTGCTTGCCATGGATAGATAGCAAAATGGAAAATGGACAAACACGTGAAGAATGGAAAACGATAGTAGAGATTAATAAGATCCTCGGTAATTCTGCTCAGGAGCAAATTCCCGTCGATGGAACCTGTGTCCGAATTGGTGCGCTTCGTTGCCACTCTTTAGCCTTAACGGTAAAATTAAGCAAAAATATTGAACTGCATGAAATTGAGTCAATAATTGAACAATATAATGAATGGACGGAAGTCGTGCCAAATGAGCCAGAAGCAACTGTTAGTTTGCTCACTCCGGCTGCTTTGAGCGGAAGCATGAAGATACGTGTTGGTCGACTCAGATTCATGAACTTAGGCGATACGTACCTAAATGCCTTTGTCGTAGGAGATCAGTTGCTTTGGGGCGCTGCAGAACCACTTCGTCGTACACTTAGAATAATTTTGGAGGAAGTATGAATAAACAAAAATGGAGCCTGTATGGATATGGATTAATCGGCAGAGAAGTAGCAAGACAAATAAGTCTGCCGCATGTTTCCGATCGATTAGGTCTTGAGTCAGAACCGGAGTTTATCGTGCGAAGCGACGGTGCCTATGGTCCAGACGGAAAAAAGCTTAACCAAAAAGAACTGACCACTCCAAAAGTGGGCTTTGTAGCAATTCCTTCCAGTGGAGATGGCTCGCTGGCTAAGAATTATATCAGTCAGATACTAGATAACGGCGGTCGCGTTGTTACGGCTGAGAAGGCTGCACTTTCTGGTTTTTTCTCTGAGCTAAAAGACAAATCTGATAATTTTAAACGATTTGGGATTAACGCCAGTGTCGGCGGTGGAACGCGGATGATGGAGGTTGCAAAAACCTATACACGTGATTTAAGCAATATTACCCAAATCCATCTTGTTGTTAACGGTACCCTGACTTCAATAATGAGTTCGATTGGTCCTACTAGCGGTTCTGGTGTGCCGCTTGGACAAGCTGTAGAGCAAGCTATCGCCCTTGGCTTTGCGGAGCCAGGAGCTGATACGCCAGCTGACGTTATCGCGGCTGAGGCTGCTGGTGATTTACCTAAGAAAAGTAGTATTTTCATTAATGTCTTAGGGCTAACTAAAAAGATTGTCTCTTGGCAGGATATGAGCTTTGAAATCACAGAGAAAGATCTGCACGTTATTGAAGAGGAAGCGATTACTCGTCGTGCGATTGTGTCACTTTATAACCTAGATTATTCATCGGTTGGTCCTGAATCAGGAATTATTGGTGGCTTTGATAAAACGATTGAAAACTGGCGAGTTGTTGCAGGATTTAGAAACACGATGAGAAACCCTCTCTTCACGAGCCTCGGTCGTCTGACAGGAGCTGGTAATGGCCTTGTTATTGGTCTAGGACCAAACGAATCAGATGGAGTTATTAAGCTTGAAGGTCAAGGTGCTGGAGCTAAACCAACCGTTAACACTATGTTAGACGATTATCTAAAAATCAGAGAATTTGAACAATAATCTATCATCGTGTAGATCGCCCAAGAATTCATTTAAATGATCACGACTCGACTGCCCCCAGTGCTTCATAGAAAACAACAAGTCTGTAGTAAAGATCTCTTTATCCGACACAACGAACCTGACCTTGTCTCTCATATCATCATCTTCATCGAGTTTTTTAATTGCCACTATTTCGGCTTCGGATATTTTAGTTAAATCGGCAGGTAGAACAATAATGATTCCATCAGTATGTTCTAGATCGAGTGCTGTAACAGCATGCCCAAACTCTGCAATTGACCCATTGTGTGGTGGAGAGTAGTGATCTTGAGTAGCACTAGCAAAAAGCTTTTGATACTCGGCATCTCCAACTCCGGTTACTATGACTGAGCTGAGCGTTCTTGTCATTTCATATACGTTTTCTGGTTCACCTTCTTGACTCATAATTTGTAGTATCACGAATGCTAAAAGATAATGCAAGCAATAGCTTTTTGCTTGGACTGCTATAATAGTATGATGAAGTTTGAGCTAAAGAGTAAGTACAAACCACTTGGAGACCAGCCAAAGGCGATTGAACAACTCCTTGATGGCTTAACGTCTGGTGCTAAGAATCAAGTTTTACGAGGTGCGACTGGCACCGGTAAAACCTTTACAATGGCCAATATTATTCAAGAAGCTCAGAAACCAACATTGATCTTAAGTCACAATAAGACTCTTGCTGCTCAACTATATAGTGAGTTCAAACAATTTTTTCCTGAAAATGCTGTTAAATATTTTGTTAGTTACTTTGATTACTATCAGCCAGAAGCCTACATTGCTAGTAGCGACACATATATCGAAAAAGATAGTGATATCAATGAAGAAATTGATCGACTTCGGCACGGTGCAACAGCAGCATTACTCGATCGAAAAGATGTAATAATCATCGCTACGGTATCGTGTATTTATGGTCTTGGTTCGGTTGCGGATTATAATGAACTTTCAATTCGAATAAAGGTCGGGGAACAGCGTAATCGTGATAAATTAATTCGTCAGTTAACTGATATTCAATATCAGCGGAATGATACAGACTTTCATCGAGCTACGTTTCGTGTTCGTGGCGATATTATCGATGTAATCCCAGCCAGTGAAGAAGATGCCTATCGAATAGAATTTTTTGGTGACGAGATTGACCGCATAACGAAAATTAATCCATTAACTGGCGAAATTTTAGATAGACCAAACGCTTTTACAATTAATCCGGGTAGCCACTTCGTTACACCATACGAAAAGACTAAAGTTGCGCTCGGTTCTATTCGTGATGAACTTGAGGATCGTACAAAATATTTCAAAAAAAATAACCTACTACTCGAAGCTCAACGAATCCAGCAACGAACGAAATTTGATCTTGAGATGATGGAAGAAACAGGCTTCGTAAAGGGTATCGAAAATTATTCTCGTTATTTAACTTTCCGTGAGCCAGGTGAACAACCAGCTACTTTGATGGACTATTTTCCCGATGATTTTCTGATGTTTATTGATGAATCACATCAGACTGTGCCCCAGGTTCGCGGTATGTATAACGGCGATCGGGCTCGTAAAGAAACTTTGGTGGAGCATGGTTTTCGATTACCGAGCGCGCTTGACAATCGTCCGTTGAATTTCACAGAGTTTGAGTGCCATATGAATCAAGTCATTTACGTTTCGGCCACTCCTGGAGATTATGAATTGCAGCATACAGACAGACCAATTATCGAACAGGTGATTCGACCAACTGGACTACTCGACCCAATAATAGACATTCGTCCAAGTGAGGGTCAAGTTGACGATTTGATCGCTGAAATTCGTTCAACTATTGAATTAGGTCAACGGGTATTAGTCACAACTCTAACAAAGCGAATGTCAGAAGATTTGACTGAGTATTTGCAAGAGCTTGATATAAAGGTTCAGTATTTACACTCAGAAGTAGCGACACTTGAGCGGACTGATATCTTGCGCGATCTGCGACTGGGTGTTTATGACGTGTTGGTTGGTATCAACCTACTGCGTGAAGGTCTTGACCTACCAGAAGTTTCATTAGTTGCAATTCTTGATGCCGACAAGGAAGGTTTTCTGCGCAGCGATAAAAGCTTAATCCAGACTATGGGGCGTGCAGCACGTCACGAAAAAGGCCGCGTAATTATGTATGCTGATAAAATAACTGATTCAATGAAACGAGCTATCGACGAGACCACTCGGCGACGTGAAATTCAAGAGGAGTTTAATAGAGTCAATAATATTACACCAACGACTATTACTAAATCGATTGACAATGATGGTATTTCAGGAGGTGAAGATTTTGAAAACAAGAAAAACAAAAAACGTCGCCGTGGTCGCTTCGATTTAGACCCTAAGAAGATTCCAGATGAAGAGCTACCTCACGCCATCAAAG
>CAZUNB010000036.1:0-1425 GCA_964622235.1 uncultured Candidatus Saccharibacteria bacterium
CTACAAATATACGGTTTATCTTTGGTTGGATTATATTTTACGCAGTTATTATTTTCGGTGGATACTACGCTATTTCTGTCCTTTATAATGAACATGATGAAGATAGTTTTCCATCAGGTCAGATAACACTAAGCACAAATAAGGAACGCTATCAGCCGAAAGATACAATTAAATTTACGATAAAGAATAATTTCCCAACTAAAATATACGTTAACAATAACTGCCCTGAGGAACCACTATATGTATACAAATGGCAGGATGACGCCTGGAAACAGATCCACGCTAAGGCCGAATCTAAAGATAGTAAGTGTTACACGCAGCCGAGAAAAGTAGCTATACAACCAAACAGCGAACTATCCTATGATTTTAGCGATTGGCCAAGCCTTTTCGCAAAACCCGGTGTTTATCGGATAGTGATGAGTATTGATCATTATGATGATCTGCCATATGCAGATTTCGTTGTCCTAAAGCCTGTAGAGGTCATTGAAAAGAACGAAACGATTATTCAACCTCAGATCAATCAAGAACAAACTAATACACCTGCACCAATTCAGCAAAAAGAAGCTGAGCAAGATAAAGAAAAAGAAGATAAACACGAGGATGAAGAAAATCAACGCGAGGATGAGTAATTATACATAGATAAGTTATCTAGCTAGTTATCCTAGCTTTGAGTAGGAACATGAAGATCCTTTGATTTTTTGTGCCCGTGCCGGAAGCCATTCGAACCAATATCCATGAGGCGGCTAAGGTTAGCAAAGGATGGAAAATCGAGAAAGTTAAAAATTGCGATAATCTGACCGACGGAATAGTATCTATATACTGTGTCATCCCTCCGCCTCAGCCGTATCATACTACAGTACAACGATTATCATAAATCTAGGGTATACGGTCTAGACCGTGATGTTCAGCCAGATGCGACAGCAGAATTTTAGACCTAAGTCCCTAATCCTGCTTCCGCATTTGGAATAAATTATTATGATAGATTCAGTTGATTTTTATAACGAGCGGCATTCTGGCTACTTCAGCAAATTCATGGGCGCAATGGTTGGCGATCGATACAAGCTGTATGATCTGGAGAATAT
Organism: uncultured Candidatus Saccharibacteria bacterium; assembly: GCA_964622235.1. Classification (GTDB taxonomy): domain Bacteria; phylum Patescibacteriota; class Saccharimonadia; order Saccharimonadales; family JAGPDM01; genus CAZUNB01. The sequence goes on from CAZUNB010000036.1 coordinate 1,083, forward strand.
ATTCCATTCATCCGAAGAAATTTACAAGCCTACAAATAATAAGTACGAGGATAATGGTCCGATATTTTTCTACTTTTTTCTTGGCTACATAAACACGGTTATTTCATAAAAGATTTATTAATGTGAACGAATCGTTTAGGAAAGGTTCATATTTTCAATTTATAGCTTGTCGGTTTATTCAAATTTATTTTGAATTATTTATTTTTTGTACCGAATATGCTCAAAAACCACTGATTAAATGACTGCGCTATACTTTGAAAGAATACTTCGACAGGATTGCTGGTAGTTGGTGTTGGAGTCTGAGTGGTTGGTGGAGGAGTCTGGGTGGTTGGTGGAGGAGTCT
>CAZUNB010000036.1:1525-4969 GCA_964622235.1 uncultured Candidatus Saccharibacteria bacterium
GAGTGGTTGGTGGAGGAGTCTGAGTGGTTGGTGGAGGAGTCTGAGTGGTTGGTGGAGGAGTCTGAGTGGTTGGTGGTTCTCCACTTTCAGCTAGCTGGTAAACTCGGACATAATCAACCTCCATTGTGGCTGGTAACTGCGAAATATTCTTATATGCATCTTCATTTGGCTTCAGATACGGACCACCGACCTGCATGCAGAGTCTCAAATAAAATGGCTGATTGAATGGACCGGGATGAGTAGTTGCATTTGGAGCATTAAAGTTTGTGATCGAATGATATTTCTTGCCGTCAATATACCATTCCAGTTTACCTTCTGACCAGTCCATACCATAAGTATGCCATTCACTAAAATTTCCAACTTCACCCTGTTTGCCCTTATGAGTTCTATTATTCTCAGCTATTCCCCAGTGAGCATCGCCATTAGCGTGTGTTGGGTCGAAGCCCCTTGCTTCCATTATATCTATCTCGCCACTTCTTGGATGACCACCATAGACAGAATCTTGCGGGCTCATCCAAAATGCAGGCCAGACACTATTTGATTTCGGCATCTTAATTCTGGCCTCAAAGTAACCATACTTCCAAGAATGCTTATCTTTTGTATTGATAAAACCAGACGTGAAGTCTCTTTTTACGCTATAACATTGAAAATTAGGTTCATATTTTGCAACAATCTTTGCTGTACCACTAGAGACAGTAGTGTTTGGTACAGCGTAACAGTTCTGTGCGCCGTTAACTCTTCCCGTTGCGTGGCTCCATTTTGTAGCATCAAGTGATGATCCGCTAAATTCGTCGTTCCATTTAAGTTGCCATTCTTTTTTTGCAGGTGGTACTGGTAGTGCGTTCGGTGAAGATAAAGCAAGTACACGCTGATAAATTATTGCCGAAGCGATAAAGATAGCTGTTATCATTATTACTGTAAGGGTCGTGAACATTTTTGAACGAGAATTTAGGGTGATCGTCATCATTTTATTTGTATTAGTCTTTTTATTTGTATTAGTCTTTTTTGTACTCATCTTTTTATTCCTTTTTTTGATTTTTTAAATTTGTTTTGAGTATACACCTAAAGTTATAATTTTGCATACATTTTAATTAACAGATTAAAATTAATTAAATATCGCTATAAAATAATTGTTCATTTGGGTTTCTGTACACTAAGATACATAAACTATAGGAGAAAATTTGAGCGATGAACGCAGCGAATCAAGCAATTCAACAAGCAAGGCAATATCGTGAGTAAGCTGCCGAAATGCATAAATCGGTGAATGAACTAGAGAGTACCAAAACAACTGGGAAATGAAGCAATCGACTCAGAGCGGCAAACTAGAGGCACAGTCATTACTGAGTAAAATGCTGAGCGGACTATGGACGAATTTAAAACCAAAATATCTAAGTAATGATATTGAATTAGTTACAAGCTCTAGACCGCTAAAACTCAATATTTTTAAGGTATCAATAAAATACAATACGTAATAGAATACAAGTCTATGATAAACAAAATAAAAATTTCTATACCACTGATAAATACAATTAAGAATTATCAGAGACCGTGGCTAAGAAAAGACCTAATTGCAGGAGTAACTGTGGCTGCTGTAGCCGTCCCTCAAGCTATGGCCTATTCGCAGCTTGCTGGTGTACCCTTAATCACTGGACTCTACACTGCTTTAATATCTATGCTGATATTTGCTATTTTTACGACATCACGACTCGCCATAGTAGGGCCCGACGCGGCAATGGCAGCTTTGACCGGTGCGGCTTTGTTGCCACTAGCTACGGGAAATCCAGCTGAGTATTTATCCCTTGTTTCGGTTCTTGCCATACTGATTGGCATTGCATGTCTTGTTGCCTTGTTTGCACACCTGGGATTTATTGCCGAGTTTATATCAAGACCAATATTGCTTGGCTATATGGCAGGACTTGCACTGGCCGTAATCGTGTCGCAAGCGCCAAAACTATTCGGCCTTTCACTACCTTCAGCCGGTAGCGTTTATTCGACTGGATGGTATATCGCAGCTAACGTTTCAAATTTCAGCTGGCCGACAATATTACTAAGCTGCATACTTATTTCAGCTGCTATTTTACTACAACGATACGTTAAAAAAATTCCAATGAGTTTAATTATATTGGTTGGATCTATCTTAGCTTCTTACTTCTTTTCTTTTAATTCTCACGATATAGCGATCGTAGGCACGGTGCCAACTGGATTACCAATACCTAGCTTGCCGTCATTTTCGCTTGATAATCTACAAAACTTGGTAGTTCCAGCACTGATGATTTCTTTAGTAAGTTATGCAAATACCATAGCTACGACAAGATCATTCGCATCACACCAAAAAGGAAGCATCGAAACAACTCAAGAATTCTTCGGTCTTGGTGTTTCGAATATTGGGTCTGGACTTTTCGGTGGTATGCCGGTCGCGGCAAGCGGGGCTAGAACAGCAGTAAACTTTTCAAGCAAAGCTGTCACTCAAGTTTCACAACTATTCGGAGCGCTTGCCATTGGTATTGTGTTGCTCTTTTTAGCACAAACTCTTAGCTACTTACCGCTTGCTGCACTAGCTGTAATCGTTATCATGGCAGTAAAAAGTTTATTTAATTATCGCGAGCTTCGATCAATCCGCCATGCATGGAGATCAGAAGCAGTTCTTGCGGTAATCACACTAATTGGAGTGACTGTACTAGGTATTTTCCAAGGATTGTTGCTAGCAGTGCTATTGGCTTTTATGAATCTTGTACGAAAAAATACCACACCAAAGTATGCAATTTTAGGTATCGCCGAAAACGGAGCAATTCGTGACATGAATCGCCCACCAAAAACTAAAGAAATCCCAGGTTTATTAATATTCAGATTTGATGCACCATTAAACTTTGTTAACTCTATCTTTTTTAGAGATGCTGTTTATAAGCACATAGATGAAGCAAAAACACCCGTAAATTGGTTTTTATGGGATGCCGAAACTATTACAGCAATCGACTCTACATCAGGCCAAATGTTGCTTGAGTTAATCAAAGATATAGAGTCTAAAAACATAGTTTTTGCTATATCACGCTTAAAAGGACCGATGAGAGAGACTATTAGAAATAGTCATAGATTGTTTGATGCACTTGAGGCTGCTCCACATTTTTCTCGTTTGGATGATGCAATCGATGCATTTCACAAATCAGAAAAAAAATGAAGAAATTTGCAATAGGATAAAGTTTTTAGCATAGAAACTACTGCTTTTTATGTTTCCAGTTTTGTTATTCGGGTAACTTGCCTTTGGTAGAATCTGGCAGAATAAAGTTCGACGGTTGATCAGTGTTAAACCCATTGGAACAAAACATAGCTTTTTTATGATACTTTTAGCCATCCTTAGCTTCCTAATTTTTTTACACCGGGAAATTGTTTTTAGCTTTGATACTCAAATTTCGTCATCGACTAGAATCACACATCCCGCAAAGAATC
>CAZUNB010000036.1:4979-11214 GCA_964622235.1 uncultured Candidatus Saccharibacteria bacterium
TTGCAATAACAGTAACGAGCTTTTATTTTCTTTATAGCCTACCAAGCCAGGCGAGTATTTGGATAGCAATTATCACAAGATTGGTAATTAATCCAATAATTGGGACAAGTATATTTAGCTTTAACTGTTTTTTAGATATTAGTCGGATCGCAGCAATCTGAACAATTGAGAATATTATCAGCAATGCAAAACTAGTTATTTTTGCGAGCGCTAGTAGTGGTAGTGCTAGTGTGCCGATTGCTATGACAACAACTGCAATTGCTGTAGCGTATGTGGGTGTATGAGTTTTATTCGATATCCTTGCGAATTGAGACGGTAACCACCCTTCTCTTGCCAATCCATATAATACTCGCGAGCTCATGATTATTTGGGCTATAATGCCATTAGTTACTGCAAATAGACCAATAATCGTTATTATCGGCAAAGTACTGCCAGAGGCTGCCTGGAACACACTAGCAAGCGGTGCCCGGCTGTTTGCCAACTCTTGGGCAGACAGAACAGACAATGCCGCAATGGCTATACCGACATACAGCACAGTAGCGCCAGCCAAAGCTACTAACATGCCTTTTCGCAAACTTTTCTTTGGATCTTTTACCTCTTCAGCGATATTAACCATATCCTCGAAACCAATAAATGCGTAAAACGCTAAGAACCCACCAAGGAGTATTGCCGTCGGCTCATTGCCTTGGATAGCACCAACACTACGGTGTAATGATGACATAATATCTCCGTTGACTCCAGCAAAACCTATAATGAGTAGCAAACCAGTAGCTTCGATTACTGTTAAGCCTACGGCTAAGACTGCCGACTCTTGAATACCCCTAAAAGCGACCAAAGACAACAGACCGATCATGACCAATATCACTAGTTGGCTTGGTATTACCCCGCCGAAAACAGTTAAAGAGATAAGTTGCTGAAAATATCTTTCGAAGCCATGTAACATCACCGAAGCAGATACAACGCCCGTGAAAGCTAAAGACAGACCGATTATAGTGCTAAATACCTTCGAGTTAAAAGCTCTCTCTGTATAAACTGCTGCTCCGGCGCTTACTGGGTATTTTTTAGCAAATGAACTGTAGGTTATTGTCGTAAAAGTTGCGGCAACTCCTGCGATTAAGAACGACCACAACAACCCATCACCCGCAACTGCAGCGACCTCACCTACCAAAACATAAATTCCAGCACCTAATATATTTCCAAGTCCATACAGGCTAAACATTGTCCAGCTGACTGATCGTTTAAGTTTTGCCATCTATTATTGTCTCATGTTCATTTATTGATAATCGTTCTGGAGCGCAAGCTAGCCTATATTGATAGATTATTGCAGCGATGCGCAGCTTAATATATGGTAACGTCTATAAATCTCAAAGCTATCTCTGAAAGATAACAGCTACTAAACCGTTGATTTTTGAATAACAAATGGTCATTCCTTTATAGCGGTACTAGTCAGCTGAATGATGCTACCACCTTCATCCTTATTGGCGCTAATAGTAACACCAACAGTACGAGCTTGTGACACATTTCTTGTTTGAAACATTGATATCTCACCACTTTGTTGCGTACTAATAGCCTCATATCCATTATTTTCTGATAGTTCATTCTTGTAGAAATCAAAAACCTTACTTTCACTATCTTTTGACAGAAAACCAACCGAAAATACCTCTCCTTCTCCGGAAGAATTAAAGCTACTAGTAGTTTGTATCTTTGCTTTTGGATACAGTGGAATAAATTTTGGAAAATTATCTGGCAGTTTCTTATCTCCAGAGCTAAAAGTTGACTCACCATCCTTACCCTTGACCCTAACTTCGCCGCCATTCTTTTTAATATCGACTTCAGCTCCTGCCGTTTCTTCAAAAACCTTTTCAGCCAACTTTGTACCAGCTTTTTTAAATATAAATCCTGCCAGTATAGAGCCGAGGACACTTAAGACAATCAGAACACCTACCACACTACCAATTATAATTAGAATTTTTTTATTCTTTTTCTTTTGATCAGCTTCGCTTATTTTTACATTCTTACTAACATCTGGTTCCCGATTGTCTGCCACTTTGCCCCTTTCCCATTATGTGTATATATAGAGCTATTTTTGGACTTTGATGAGCTCAAAACCACCGATAAGAGGTAATGGTTTCATTGTTCCACCGAGTGCATTTATAACACCCATGACAAACAATACAAAAACAAATATATTTCCAAGTGGGAGTATCAAAAACCATCCTATGAATGGAATGATTGACCCGACTGTATTGACTGCAAGTACTGCAATCAACAGTAGTAGTCCTTGATTAGCGTGATACATAGCAAATTCACTTTTCGGATTGGTTACCATTGGAATAAAGAACAGAATACCGAGGTAGCTAAGTGCTGAGATAGCCTTAAGCTCATCTATATTTTCACTGGTTTTTTTCTGCACAGAACCAGTCGTCTTAGCAGCTTCGTCTTTTCCTGAAGTTGTTACGTTAGTAGTTTTTTCATTTTCTTTTGGCTCTGCCATATATTCTCCTCAATTATGTATTATCTATATCTGTAATGTAGCCCAGGTTGTGAATTTTTGCAAACTAAAAAATAAAGCACTAGACATCAGTTGAGGCGATTAAAAATACATAGAGCAGTAAGTTATGGGACAGAAAACAGTTAAACCGTTCCATGTTAACGGGAATACAGCTAGGAACGGGCAAAAGATGATACTAGAACAAAGCTAAAAATATCTTTCAAGTAAAGCATCGTCTGAGTTAATTTTTCTTGTCTTCTTTGAGCTTCTTTTTAATTGCTCGTTTTCTTGCGGCGCCATGCCAGTTCTTATGTTTTGCCATCGTCGTTTCCTATAATTACGTTCCTACTATGATACCACAAACTTAGAGAATACTTTAGTGAGCTTATAGGCTACACTATCTTTATAGTAAATCAAATGGAGCAAACATGAAAAAACAAGACAAACCAAGCATGCCTAAAACAAACCCAACTATCACAAAAACCAACCTAGCGACTGCGTTTCTAGCCGCTATTTTAATCGCCTTTCCTGTCGGCTACATTTATGGTCAATCCAACGCTAAAGAGGCTTCCTCTGATAACAGGATAAACTCAATCGTTAAAGAAAGCATGGACCACGGCGAAATGAAGCATGAAGATTTCACTCTATCGGATGGCGATAATATCCCAGAGATTAAAAATCTAATGGTGAGTCCTGACAAAAAGTCAGGCTGGAACGTTAGCTTTGATACTAAAAATTTTAAATTTGCACCAGAGAGTGCAAGTGAAAATCATGTAGATGGAGAAGGACACGCTCACCTTTATGTCGATGGAAAAAAAATTAGCCGACTATATAGCAATAATTACTATATAGAAAACCTACAACCTGGTAGACATACCATCCGAGTGTCTCTTAACACTAATGACCACCGGGAACTCCACTTGCCGAAAGGTGACGCTATAGAACAAATCGTCGAAATTACACAAAAATAGGTTAAGCAGTGGCTTTTACGAGCTCTTCAGCCAAGACTGAAAAACCAACTTCTAACTCTTTTTCAGGACGTGCAAAATTAATTCGTAAACATTGATGGGCATGCCTCCAACTATCGACGTCTTGTCCGGCGAAAAAGTACTCTCCTGGAACTACGATAACACCACGGGTTTTTAAACGTTCATATAGTTGTATACTAGTTATCTTTATTCCATCAACCCATAGCCAAAAAAAATATGAACCATTATAGCTATGTACTCGCCAAGAAATCTCACCAGGTAGAATTTTATGCAGCAGATTCCAGGCGAAGTCTGCTCGTTGTCTATAGAATGGCGCAATTATCTCATCTCGTATCAAATCGAGTTGATTGGTTTCTAGTAAATCAGCTATTAAATATTGACCGACGCTCGGTGAGCTTAGGTTAATTTTTGCATTGATTCTTTGTATCGAATTCATTAGAGACTCTGGACCTATAAAAAAACCAACCCGTGCAGTCGGTAAGCCAATCTTCGACAAACTAAATGATAAAATAGTATTACCGTCTAGCTCCGGGAGATGAGCAGTCTTTTCGATTACACCAGGAAACGGCAGGCCGTAGGCATTGTCAACAATCAAAGGAATATTATGAGCTCTAGCTAGTTCTTGGAGTTGCTTTATCTCCTCGTCCGAGACAACATTACCACTTGGATTTGTCGGTCTTGATATACAGATTGCTGCAGTATCTTCGGTGATTTCTAAAGCATCAAAATCGATAGAATATTTAAATTCATGGTCACCGATTTTCTCTATTTTTGGCTTATAGGAGACAAACATATCGTCCGCTAAGCCTTGATTAGTGTAACCGATATATTCCGGTACAAGTGGTAACAGGATATGTTTTGTTCGGTCGCCTTTTTTGCCGGCCAACATATTAAACAACATGAAGAATCCAGCCTGAGAGCCTGGCGAAGTCGCAAGATTATCATTTGTTATCTGTATGCTATAAGTTTCATTAAAATAGCGACAAATTTCATTAAGAAACTGTTTGTTGCCTGCTGGGGTGTCGTAATTGCCAAGTACCGGCTGGGCAGTGTCTTTATTCCTCAAGATAAAACTAAGTCTTTCTGCATACAATTCTGAAAGTTCAGGAATAATTGCTGGATTTCCACCACCCAACATAGCCCGAGGTGGAGATTCATTAATAGCCCGGCCCAGGTCATCCATCAATTCTAAAATACCCGAATGTTTAGTTAATCGTTCGCCTATATCACTAAAATCGTACGTACGGTTGTCATCAATCATGGACCTATTATACCAAGGTACTCATTGTTTATTAAATTCTTGGATACTTCGCGTACATTTAAATAATTCATATTAAAAAATATGAATTCAAGAAATAATCTGAACGACTTTACCGCCAAGGCTTTTCGAGAAGTAGCTATCGTGTGAGATGTAAATAATCGCACCATGATATTGATTAAGTGCTTCGTCTAGCTCTTCGATGCTTGGTAGGTCCAAGTGATTTGTTGGTTCATCAAGAATCAAAATATTTGGATCGCCAGCCAACATATTCATCAATTGGAATCTAGCTTTTTGACCACCACTAAACTTGCTCATTGGTTTGTCGCCATCAGTCATTGGATTAAATAAATAATCACCCATCAACTGTTTAATCTTCTGGACAGTTATCGGAATGTCTTTTTCATCATGCACAGCCTCAATTGCTTCTGCCATAGTTAATTTCATATGTTTACTATCAAGCTCTTGCTCGTAAACACCGACACGAGCCGATTTATCAACATCTAGCTCCCCGTTAACAGTGCTTGATTCTGGATTTTTAGCCATACTTCTGGCGATTATATGTCGAGCTAACGTTGTTTTGCCAACCCCGTTGCGACCATGAAGTTCCAGGCGGTCACCTTCACGTAACTGGAAACTAACCGGTTGAAACAGTGATTTTTGCGTATAGCTTAATTCGATATCTTTAGCTTCAACCAATAGTAGGCTGGACCTTGAAGGTTTTGATTTGGTAGTAATCCGGATATTTCGAGTTTTTAACTCTTCATAACTTTCCGAAACCTTCTTATTAATATTTTTAACTGAGTCTTTATCAATCCAAAAGCTTGGCTTGTCGGTGTTTTCGAGCTTGTTTAATTCGGCTGAAGCCTTGCGCTCAAGTGACTTAAAACGATGTATCGTACCGGGATTGCGAGCTTTTTCTTTTAGTCGACGAAAACGAACAACATCTGACTGAAGATTTTTTATTCGAGACTGTACCACTGTGTACTGGTTAACCTCGGCAGTAATAGTATTTGCATTAATCCGCAGATAATCATCATAATTACCCTTGAATATATCGGCCTTACCATCACGTATTTCGATAATGCGAGTGACATACTTCAAAACGTCACGGTCATGAGTGATCACCACCACAGCCTCGTCAGTCTGCTTGAGCCATTCGATAAAAGAGTTTTTGGCAACGTAGTCCATGTGATTCGTAGGCTCATCGATTAATGCTAGATCAGCATTAGCACGTTGGACTTTTACAAGCTCAACCATTCGTTTTTGGCCACCACTTAATGCTTTAATCAGACCATGGGCTTTATCGGACTCGACTTGGTACTGTTCCAGCGCGGTTTCTATTTCACCTTCAACTTCAAAATATCCAAGCTGCGTGAAGCGCTCTAAGGCATCACTATAGGCATGCAGTTGGGGTGAGTTTTCGCCCAAGTGCTCTGGATACGTATCGAGAAAGTGCTTAAGTTTAGAGACTTCAGGTAAATCACTAACGATATA
>CAZUNB010000037.1:0-6615 GCA_964622235.1 uncultured Candidatus Saccharibacteria bacterium
TGCTTTCGATGCATCGAGAAGAGAATATCGATAACGAGTCTAATTTTATGAGCTTGATGAACTCGATTAACGTTATTGCGGAGCGATACAAGATGCCCGTGATTTATAGTACTCACCCTCGTAGTAAAAAGTTTATAGATCAACGTAACTTCAAATTTCATCCGCTGGTACAAAATCTCAAACCTTTTGGCTTTATGGATTATAATAAACTACAAAAAAATGCGTACTGCGTACTAAGCGACAGCGGCACCCTCAGCGAAGAAAGTGCGATGCTTAATTTTGCTGGTGTGCTTATTCGCACCAGTACCGAGCGGCCCGAAGCGCTCGATAAGGGCACTATCGTTATTGGTGGCATTACAGAAGGCTCCATCGAGCAGTCAATCGAATTAGCTACCTCTATGCGAGACAATCAGGAAGAAGTAGTTCTGCCAATCGATTACAACGACACAAACGTATCCATTAAAGTTTGCAAAATAATTCAAAGCTATACTGATATCGTGAACATCACTACTTGGAGAAAATAATTGGTGTGAGTAAAAGAATACTCATTGTTGGTCAACATTTCTGGCCAGAATCGTTTCGGGTTAACGATATTGCCGACTATTTCGTAGAACAGGGCTGCGAAGTAGATGTGCTCTGTGGCAAACCAAACTACCCTTCGGGCCAGTTCTCTGAGGGTTATTCTTTCTGGAGCAAAATCAAAGAAGAGCATAAAGGCATTACAATCTACCGTGCTCCGGAGATACCACGAGGCAGCAATACGAATATACGTATTTTACTCAACTACATATCCTTTCCTGTTTTTAGCCTATTCTTTATCCCTTTTCTGTTAACTAAAAAATACGATAAGATATTTCTTTATCAACTATCACCGGTAATGATGTCTTTTGCTGGGATTATGATTGGGAAAATTAAAAGAGTCGAAACGACAATGTATGTTCTCGACCTGTGGCCAGAAAATCTTTTCTCCGTAATAGATATTATGAATAAGTTTTTACGAAAACTAGTGACTACAATTTCGCATTGGCACTACAGAAGTGTCGATAAGCTCATTGTCCTGTCCGACAGAATGAAGCTTCAACTTCAAAAGGTTACCGCCAAGCCAGATAACCAGGTCATCGTCCTGCCCCAAGCCTGCGAAAAGCTGTACGAGCAAGATGTCCGTGATAAAAAGCTCGAGGAGAGGTTTAGCGGTGGTTTTAATATTGTCTTCGCTGGTAATATTAGCCCAGCTCAATCATTTGAAACGATTATCGATGCGGCTAAAATCCTAAAAAAAGAAGGCCTGAAAGATATTAGGTGGATTATTGTAGGCGATGGCATGTCTAGAAAATGGCTAGAGGAAAAAGTCGCAAAAGCCGACCTTTCAGAGTCATTTTACTTTGAAGGATTCCGCCCCATGGAGGACATTCCAAAATATACGGGGACTGCAGATGCTCTAGTGGGATGTTTAGTAAAAAGCGACTTATTAGAGGCTACTATCCCAGCAAAAGTCATGTCGTATATCGCATCAGGCAAGCCTCTTCTGCTAGCTATGGACGGCGAAGTGCAAACACTAGTGAATAACACGATACAGTGTGGTCTTGTAGGCCCTACTGGCGATGCACGGGCACTTGCCGATAACACTAGGCTCATCTACAATCTTTCGCAGCACGAACGAGACACTATGGGTAGAAAAGGACGACTGTATCACCTCAAACACTTCGAACGAAATCTAATATTAGATAAGTTATACAATTTCATCTTAAGGTAGGCTCAGGTATAATTCTACTATGGTTAAATCTTTTCTCCCGCTAGCCTTATATGTGCTCACCACTTCAGCAGGGTTAATAGTTATAAAACTTAGTTCAAGCGGGGGCTTCCCAGTGGCCTATGTTAACGATAAAATTCAGTTAAATTTTAATTTATTAAGTATCCTAGGTGTTTTTCTGTACGGGTTAAGTTTTATTTTATATTTTTATTTAATTTCAAAATTCGACTTAGGTTATATCATACCGCTAACTACTGCGCTCGTGTATATTTTAATATTTATTGCATCGTTTTTAATATTTCATGAATCCTTCACTATAGCGAAGATAGTTGGGATCTCTCTTATTGTTGCTGGACTTATATTCCTGAATACGTCGAAATAATCCCACTATGCATAACTCCATTAAATATATACTGCCAACCATAAAGACTAATGTAGACAAATTTATGAAAAGCGTCTGGCTTTTTCCGGCACTTTTAACAATCTTGCTTGTCCTCCTTACGTCTCTTCAGATTAATGGAAGCTCGATTGGTACCTATCACGACTTTTTTTATGGAAACCAAACAGACAAAGATTTGGTGGCTAATAAGCCGAGACCAATAAGATCTGATGAGTGGATGGTTAATACACAAAAAGCTATCGGTCAAAAAAATAATAATCTTGAGAGCATTAATCACAATGTAGGAAATGGAGAGGATGCAAGACTCCTTGCTGATGAACCCTACCTCGACTGGTCTATAATTTTTAAACCCCATAACCTAGGCTACTTACTGTTACCGCTAAATAACGCTTTTGCTTTACACTGGTGGATGCCATCCTATCTGCTGGTATTGAGTGTATATTTTTTTATATTAAAATTTCTACCAAGAAGAAGAATGATCGCATCGCTGTTGTCTTTAAGTTTTCTATTTAGTCCGTTTTTTCAATGGTGGTATTCTAACGGTACAATTGGCTCCGTGTACTGGCCTTTATTTGGAATCGTTGCTTTTGTGAGCCTGCTTAAGTCAAAGAAATGGACGATAAGAACATTGTGGTCGTTGCTACTTTCGTATATCGCCGTTGCTTTCATGCTGATACTCTATCCACCTTTTCAAATACCTACAGCTATCGTTTCGATATTTTTTTTAGTGGGCTACTTGTTGAAGCAAAGCCAGAATCAAGGTCTCGACAAGAAAGTCGTAATGACAACAATGATGTATGCGGCAAGCAGTCTTCTATTGAGTGCATCTGTTGTTGGGTTATTTATTTATCAATCAAAAAATGTGATTGAAACACTCCAAAATACTGCCTACCCCGGAAAGCGGATTGTTGAAAGTGGCAACTACAATAAGACTCATTTTTTCACTAGCAATCTAGCTCCACTTTTCCAGAACGACCTCAGAGCTGATGCGTATCGGCGACCATCCATCGGTGCAACAAATCAAAGCGAGTCATCCAACTTTATTGTACTATTTCCATTCCTGATACTCCCACTATCTTACTTATGCTACAGGACATATAAACGCAAAAAAGAGGTTGATTATATCGTCCTATCGTTGTTCGCTACGGCAGGTATTTTTTTTGCATGGCTTTTTATTCCCGAGCTAAGTATTCTTGGCCAAGTTAGCTTATTGAACAAGGTGCCACTTCCTCGACTTCTTATAGGCATTGGTTTAATGAATGTAATCTTTACATGTATTTTCATTAAATTATACAGCGACACTAAGATTCGGTTAAATTTACCTCTCAGTGTAATATATGGCCTACTTTCATTCATATTCTACCTGGTGCTTAATTTTCGCACCGCACTAGAGTTTCCTAATTTTATTGGACTTGAGTTGGCGATACTGCTGGCGATACCCATACCGTTAGTTATATTTCTACTGCTCAGGAAGCACTACTTATTTGCTTTATCTGTTTATTTGATATTTTCGCTATTCTCAGTTTATCAAATCAATCCTTTATATAAAGGTACTGACGTCTTGACTCAGACCCCTATATCTTTAGCTATTCGACAGACTAGCCCGGATAGCAATAAGAAATGGGTCAGTGAAGATAAATATTTAGAGAATTTTGCAGCCATGAATGGAAGACCTTCTTTGACGGGCACTTATCTATACCCCCAACTAGAGATATGGAAAGGGTTAAGCCAAAAAGATAGAGAGAGCAGCTACAACCGCTATGCCCACGTTAACTTCACTTTCGATAGGAATGCTGAGAAGAACATAAAACCAATACCATCATCTCCGATTGCTGATCAGTTTAATTTAACGATTGAACCCTGTGATCGATTCCTTAAATATAATAACGTAGGGTTTCTCATAACTTCGGCCGAGTTTGAAGAGGGAGCTGCAAACTGTGCCTCATTGTTAAGAACAGTCAACTACCCTCAGATGGATTATTTTATCTATAAGCTAAACTTCTGAAAAAAGTTAGCCGTGTTGCAGAATCTGCAGAAGATATAAAACAAAAAATGGTTTACTAAAAACGCGTTTTGTATTTTTTTGCTTCTACCCGTAGATTTTCGTGGTTTGACATAAGCATGATTCTGTGCTAAATTATTTACATAAATCATAAATAAAAAACGGTACAAAAAATGAAAACAAAAAAAACACTTATAATCATATTAATCGTCGCTCTGCTCAGCGGACTAGCCTACGCTGGAGTGCAATCACAAAAAGATTCGGCTACAGACCGAACAGAAAATTTTACAAAGAATAATGGAGTCTCAAAAAAGGATAAAGTAGAGAAAAACACCAAAAGTACTCCAAAAGGAGTAGAGGATAAACCCCTAACAGAGGCGGACGAACGAGGTGAAGACCCAACAAAACAGCCAAGCACTAACAGCCAGAGCGGCAGTATCTCCATTAGCACCGCTCAAGACGTTGGCGACGCAGTAATTGTACGAACTGTCGTTAATAAGATTACCTCTGGTGAGTGCATGCTTAAAGCTACGAATGGCGGAAAAACTATAACCAAAAGTGCACAGCTCGGTTTAGTGACGAACTACTACACCTGCCAAGGTTTTGACATCAACAAAGACGAGCTCGGAGCAGGAACGTGGAGTGTGAGTGTGAGTGTTGGCAACATATCTTCAGGAATAACCAAGGTAGACGTCAAATGATTAAACGATTTGCAATTCTCTTGTTTGCATTATCTATCGTGGGTATCGGATTTTTAGCCCAACATACCTACAGCCGACTGATACCAGGCCTGGGAGGAGTCGATAAAGGTGCGTGCGTAAATAATGAAAAACTGAAAAGGATGGCTGATCGTCCACCCAACCTGTCCAACAAGACTAATATTGGCAGCCGTTTCGGCATCTTTATAGACAATCATGGAGTCAGAATAGCCAATGCCGTAGAGCGAAGTAAGAATAAAGGTCATAACTGACAGGAGCATGATCCCATATTTAACATAATGTGCTTTTCCTTTGTACCAATATTTATTGGCTGGTATAAAAAATAACATTCCTAGCAGCAAAGCATAACTAGGCTTAGTAAGAGCCAGGAGGAGAGATGCTCCTGCAAGTGCGTAAGTATATCTTCGATTGAAGCGATATGACTTAGACAGAAACCGACATAGTAAACTAAAAAACAAAATAACAGCCGCAATAGTAAATGTGTCGGCCGTTATAATAGAAGCTTGAAAAATAGAAGTCGGCAAAAGAGCTGTTATGAAAACAAGCCACCGAATTTTTTGTCTCCTTAAAGCGAACAGTGCAGCAAAACAAACGATACAATATGAGATGGACTGCATGATTCTTGCTAACTCAACAGAGCCATCAACAGTTAGGTTAATATGTCTTGCTATAAAAAACCCGGTAGATGCAGGGGCGTAGATAATTGGTGAATAGAGTCCTGTCGGTCCAAAATCATATTCTGTAAAATGGCTATCCTTTATCCCCTTGCCTTCGATACGCTGGTTTCTCGCAATGTCAACGATGTCTTTTCTCATATAAAAAGGCTGCCCACGGTCAACACTGTTTGACTCGCTGTGACCGTGGTTGAGGTTATCTACAAGTCCTCTAGGCAACATTCCCCCGTAATGACCCGGTCCGCCGCCGAGCGGGTTCGGATAAAGCTCTCCGAGTGATATCTGGTAGGCTCGTGCAATATGAACCTGTTCATCGAGCCCCCATGCTGGTGGTGTGTAGACAACGAAAGTTATTATGGCCGGAACAGCAATTATAAGAAATAAATACTCTGTATGACTCCCGAAAAAAGCAATCGCTGATTTTATTTTTTGCATGATAATTGTAACAATTTTAGCATGCTTCTATTCTTGTTAGCTAGTTTGTTCAATATATGGTTTTTTTATTGACATAAGCATGATTCTGTGCTAAATTATTATTATAAATTGAAAAATAAAAACGGTACAATAATACTATGAAACCAAAAAAAATATTTATCGCCATCCTAATTATCGCTCTACTTAGCGGATTAGCCTACGCCGGTGTGCAGTCGCAAAAAAACAGCGCGACCAACCGAACAACACCCACTAAAAGCACCGAAAAGCAATCGAAGCAGAATGAGAAGAAGACTGGAATCGAATCTACCAGTGTGCCAAACGAATCCAAGCCAGTAGAAAAAGAAAAAAAGGCCTCTCCATCCTACGAAGGAGAAAGTCCTAATAATTCACAGACTTTAACTGGTGCCATTAGCTACAGCTCTGTTGCCGGAGACAACCTTATTATACGAACAACAATCAATCAGGCCGTCGGGTCCGGAACTTGCAATCTTACACTAAAGAATGGGGCGAAAACTGTCACAAAGACTAGCGGCATAACACAGGATCCATCTTCATCTACCTGCGAGGGCTTTAATGTTTCCACGGCAGAACTAGAAAGTGGAAACTGGAGTATCATCATAGATATAAGCGGTGGC
>CAZUNB010000037.1:6625-11100 GCA_964622235.1 uncultured Candidatus Saccharibacteria bacterium
AAAACTGGGCAGCTAACTGGAAGTGTACGGATATAAGATGAAAATACTTCAAGCATCAAAACAGACACTAGCCGCTGGACTGTTCATTTCAGCCGTAGCAATAGGTGCTATTTTTACTAGCAGTTTAAACACACCCAAGGCGCATGCCGCAAATAATGCAAATTTCAAGGCTGGAAACATCATGTCTGATGCAACGATGTCAAACAAAAATGCGATGAGCGTTCAGCAAATTCAAGCCTTCCTCGACAGCAAGAATAAGTGCAATAACACCAATACGTACCTTGCCGCTCAATATCCGCAGGTCAGCTACTCGATCAAAAACGGCAAGTTTGTCTGCATGGCCCAAGAAAGTTTTAATGGCCAATCGGCTGCACAGCTTATTTGGCAAGCATCCCAAGACTACAGCATAAACCCACAAGTATTAATAGTTCTTCTCGAAAAAGAACAGGGCTTAATTTCTGACACCTGGCCTAACAGTAGACAATATAAGACTGCCACCGGGTATGGCTGCCCCGACACGGCAGCATGTGACTCCCAGTATTTTGGACTCAACAATCAAATCCGAAGATCTGCCAGCCTATTTAGAGGTGTATTAAATGGTGGGTGGAGCAACTACCCTGTTGGTCAGACGTACGTTCAGTACAACCCTAATGCTGCCTGCGGTGGCTCTGTTGTTAACATTCAGAACCGTGCTACTTCCGCACTTTACCGCTATACGCCGTATCAGCCCAATCAATCGGCCTTGAATGCAGGATACGGAACTGGTGACGGCTGTGGAGCATATGGTAATCGTAACTTTTGGGCCATGTTCACGGACTGGTTCGGTAGCACTCAGGGAACAGTCTACAGAGGAGTGGACATGGACCCGGTCTTTAATGCAGATTTTTACCTTAACCGCTACCCAGATGTACGTAACGCATTAGGCAATAATGCAAGTGCTGCGTTCCAACACTTTACTCAAAATGGAATTGCCGAACAACGCCAGGGTAGCGAAAACTTTGATATTAGGTCCTACAGAAATCGACACCCTGACCTTAGGATGGCTTTCGGTACTGACCTATTTAGCTATATATCACATTACGTTTCGAGCGGAAGATTCGAAGGTCGGGTTGCTACTGGCGATTTTACATTAGTACCGATTACTACTATTAATGGCGTCAACTATAGCTCCGTCTACGACTTTGACACTTATAAAGCTAAGAACTATGACATAAGCCGGGTATTCGGCAACGACGATGCTGGTGCAATTACCCACTTCGTAAACTATGGTATGGCAGAGAGTCGGGTCGCTAAAAACGACTTTATAGTCTCATCATACCGAAATCGCTATCCCGATTTACGAAGCGTTTTTGGCGGCGACCTTAAGTCATATTTTTTGCACTACGTAAAAAATGGAAAATCTGAGGGCCGCACAGCGATCGGTGACTATTATGGTGGAACATCGTCGCTTGCACCGACTAACTATTCTGCAGTTTACGATTTTGGTTCATACCGGTCCAGATACACCGATATAAGAATGGCTTTCAACTTAGATGATACGAGCACATTACAGCACTTTGTTAATAGCGGCATGAGTGAAGGTCGGATTGGAAATGACTCCTTCAATGTAAAAATTTACAAGGATCGTTATCCAGACTTAAGGGCTATTTTTGGCAACAATTTAAAGTCTTACTACCTGCACTATATTAGCTACGGAGCAAAAGAGGGTCGCTCAGGCATCTGAGATGATGAGTTTTTCGCTCACTCGTGCTTTAGAAAAGCACCTAAGGTTGCAACTGATAATTCGGTGACATAATAGCCGTAGTTGCTGCACATGATTGAGGTGATTAGTTAATTATAGGCTTCTACTGTGAATGGAATGCCAGTTCAAGCAATTGGCATTCCCACTAATAATTTTTGGTCGTTAGTCACCAAATAGCCTGTCGCCTCAAGGCTCTCTTTATTTTTGTTCGTCATTTGAATGTGTAGTCAGGCAGTATCGTAAACCTACCAGCCTTTATGACTATACCCCTTACCAGCCAAACTAGGCAGCCCTGAATGCCGGATATGGCGAAGCGCCTTACGAAGCCTGTGGCAACCTAAATTTTTGGGGACTGCGCAAGTGACTGGTTTGGCTTTGTCCGATCAAGCTCAAGCTACACAAACCCTAGCAGGACTGGAACTCCGATACATAGACTGCTCCATTCAGACCTCACAACAATTATCTCTTAACGAAAGACCCAGCCGAAGTGTGTGTCGCAAAATCACGTCATGGACATATATGCCCATGACACAGTTATTGGCTTTGAACACTCTAATCAAGCACCAATTTATAGACTCTCCCATAGCGGAAACTATCTCTTTACCGCTTCCGCCGCGTAGTGTAATAGCCCGTCTACCACTATGGACACACCTACGGAGGTGTTGGTTTTAGAATACCCTAAAGTCTGTTAAACTAATACTTGTTTTGAACACACCAAGCACCATAGACAATCCTCTAGACATGTCCGTGATCATTCCTTTCAAGGATAAATCTACGATGACTATCGCTTGCCTAGATTCTTTTTTTAAATATGGACCCGCTGTAAAAGAAATTTTTCTTATAAGCAACAACTCTTCCGACGAGGAGCTTGATGTTGTCAAAGAATATGCCAACCGGCACCCTAATATTTCTTTAGGGCTTTACGATAAGCCTTTTAATTACCAGAAAATGATGAACTGGGGGGCGAACAAGACGACCGCCAACACGCTCATGTTCTTAAATAACGATACTGAACTACGCGAGAAGTCTCAGGGTTTAATTGAACGAATGCACTCAAAGGCTCAAGAGAAGAAAATAGGAATTGTGGGATGTCTATTGTTATTTGGTGACGAACAAACTATTCAGCATGCAGGCGTTTTTCTTGTGCAGGAAGGCCAGGCCGACCATCTCTATGTAAGGAGTCGATATAACACCGCCAGAACCCAAGCCGGTACAAAAGAATTCCCGTATGATGTCGACGAAAGCCGGCCACTGTCGGCTGTTACTGGAGCCGTCCATGTTGTAACTCGAGCAAAGTTTGATGAAGTTAGTGGTCTTGATGAGGATTTTATTATTTGTGGTGGCGACGTCGACCTGTGCCTGCGGCTCAATCAAAAAGGCTATCAAACTTGGTATGAGGCTGGTGGATATATCCTTCACAAAGAGAGTCAATCCCGTAGGTTCATACCAATCGCCTACAACGATTTTTATATGTCTTACAAAAGCTACATTAAAGGATTTGATCCAAAAGTTGGTGATCCATTTTTACCAGAGGTTACAAAAACGATTAAAATACATGGAGTATGAAAGTGATTAAAAACAAC
Source organism: uncultured Candidatus Saccharibacteria bacterium (assembly GCA_964622235.1). Classification (GTDB taxonomy): domain Bacteria; phylum Patescibacteriota; class Saccharimonadia; order Saccharimonadales; family JAGPDM01; genus CAZUNB01. The sequence goes on from CAZUNB010000037.1 coordinate 9,950, forward strand.
GCGCTACGAGCCATCAGAAAAGGAGCCAACATCGGTTCAAAGGTCCTTGAAAAATCATTGAATCTATCTGACAGAATCCAAGGAAAAACAAGCCGAATGATTGATGGGACAGATTTTAGCGTTAAGAACCGCGGAGCTGTTCCTCTCGAAAAAATTTACTACGGTTCACTGCCTGAAGTTACTCCGGTTAATCCATCGCTTCCCGCTATCGGCTCAAAAGGGTGTGTTGTTCTATTTCTGCCAACTCTCGACGGTAAATCTTTTTATGGCGGTACAGCCACGGCACTTGTCGTTGCCGCGCGGGTGGCGGAGGTTAAGGCGCTTGACATAAAAATCGTACAGACCCTAAAAACCGGCAAACCAGAAGACCTTTCGACGTTTTTCAAGCACGAGGGGCTTAATATACCTGAAGAGAAAATACATGTCGTTAGCGTCGCAGATCGAAGATATAATATCTACGGCTATGTCAGCATGCATCCAGATGACGTTTATATTGCTTCTGCATGGTGGGACGCTCATCTGCTTAGCCAGCTACCGCTCCCCTCTAAGTTCATCTATCTTGTCCAGGACTACGAACCAATCTTCTATAACAACAGTGATAAGTATGTACTTGCCGAAGCAACCTACAAGCTCAAAAACTTCATTCCGTTATGCAACACAAAGCTAATGTACGACTTCATGCGAGATCGTGGCTACGAAGCTTTTAAAAAACCATCTGCGACCTACTTTGAGCCAGCTGTTTCCAGGATCGACTCTGGGCCAGCTGTAGAGAAGAAAAATGGTGAGAAAAAGAAACTTTTTCTATACGGCCGTCCAAATGTTCAGCGTAACCTTTTCCTCACCGCACTTGAAAGCATCGATTACGCCGTCAAGGCTGGCTTTATAAGCCCAGACAACTGGGAGTTCATCATGGCAGGGCAAGACAATATACCGGCTATACAGCTTACTTCTGGTATAAAGATTGAGAATCTTGGAAAGATAGGCTTGCAAGAATATATAGATTTCAGCAAAACTATTGATCTGGCAATCTCACCGATGATGGCACCCCACCCAAACTATCCAACGCTCGAATTTAGCTCAATCGGTACAGCAGTTGTCACGACCAAATATGGAATAAAGCAAGATCTTAGTAGCTACTCAAGAAACATTTT
>CAZUNB010000038.1:0-1200 GCA_964622235.1 uncultured Candidatus Saccharibacteria bacterium
ATATTAGAAACTAGACCTGGTGCTATTTTGAACACAGTCTCGGTGTTTTTCAAGCCGAAATATCGATTTGAAATGATTAGTTTTTGATCGTTAAATGTATATTTTTTATTCTTATCCTGTAGATTGGTTGCATAGCCCGCTCCCAAGGCAACTAATACTATCATCAGCCTTAATATCCACCCAAATAAAGTTATGTCGATGCCTAAGAAGTTTCGCATACTTTTAAGTAATACGAATGACAAGATAACCAGAAATACTGCAACTAATGACACCCAAATAAGATGTAGAATCATTAATTTTCGACTTTTTGTGATTTGTAGTACTTTCATACTTGCATAAGCAATATTACCACAAGCTAGTCCTCTACGATCGATAATTCGCACAATTATCTGTAAGCACTAGAGTTTAGAGATATAGTATTTGTTGCAATGAAGAATATTAAAATATCCAAACAATACCAAAAAAAAGAGGCACTATCGTGCCTCTTTTTGAAACCTAAGGAAGATTTGCACCCACAATGTAGCCTACTAACTAAATAACTTAACTTGAACTATCGAACTTGATTGGCTACATATTCTTAAAGTGCTGTTTCACTTGATCTTCCACGATTAATTTACCAAAACTAAAATATTTCGTCAAGACTTTTTTGCAAAATTATCAGCAAATGTAATTAACTGTATCGTAGCCACAAAGATTTCACTGACTAGTACCATAAATGCTAAAACCACCCGAAGGTGGTTTTAGCTTGATAGAGCTTATAACTCTTACTGTATAGAAGCTTAGTAAGCTTTTTCTGCGCCGTCTTCTACTGCTTTTTCAGCATTAACCTTAGACATCATTGCACAAACAGTTGTTCCACATTTTTCGTGCTTGCCCTTGGCCATGAACCCACCTTTTGCAGTTTGATGAATCGCTGGTGCTGATAGCTCAACGCCTTTTTCCTTACACTTAACGCAATATCCAGTAACCATACTTATCTCCTCTCAAATTTATAACTCGTTTATTATAACTCTTTTCCCGAGTATTCACTACCATAAAAGTTAAATGACCTATGCACACACGAGAATTCAATGCTTGATACAGATGCTCGTACGTTTTTTATTGATTCAGTTACACAGGGCTGGTTAAGGTTTTATGCACGATAATAAGTGGGGTCAATTAGGCATTGTTAACAATCTTTCTGAGTTAAATGGCAAGACA
>CAZUNB010000038.1:1211-10562 GCA_964622235.1 uncultured Candidatus Saccharibacteria bacterium
CTCAGGCACAATAGTCCCATAAGCAAAAATCCTAACGTGGATGATATTTATGATCAAAAAAGCTTATTCAAACTATTAGATCGAGCCGATTTTGTAATTAATTGCCTTCCACTAAGTAGTGGAACTAGGAATTTTTTCGATAAATCACTATTTCAAAAAATGAAAAACACGACTTACTTTATTAATATTGGGCGCGGAGGGACAGTAGTCGAAAATGATCTAATTCATTCCCTAAAGAACGGCATTATCGCTGGTGCAGGTCTAGACGTATTTGAAGAAAAACCATTATCCAAATATAGTGAATTATGGGAACTTAAGAATGTTATCATTACGCCTCATTATGCAGGCTGGAGCCCTAAATATATTGACAGAATGATAGATATTTGTTGTGATAACCTAAGGGCATATAACAGGAATAAACTCATGCCGACATTGATCACGCACAAAGATCAGTTTTAAGCCGTTAAAAAGCAGTGGCGGATACTCTGGTGCACATTCACGAAATTTCAAGTAAATGTTAATAATTTAGCTAATTGATCACTCATTATAGAATAAGTTTATTTATAATTCTAATACGATTGTTGCACCTTTTCGACATAACAAGAGTGGCTAAGCACAGATTAATTTTCATTTGGTGCGGGTAAGGAGACTCTAACTCCTGGCCTCTTCGTTGGCAACGAAGCGCTCTAACAACTGAGCTATACCCGCATATATTAACTGTTAACGTGTAGGAAATTATACGCAACTCATCGTCTTTCGACAAGTCATTGCTGTTTTAGCAGCAATATTATTAATATGATGTGTAACTTACTATATCGCCATATGCTTTCGTTCAAATTAATTGAGAGGATAAAAAATGTCATCACATCAACCTGGAGGAGGCGGAGGTCCAGCAACACAGGAGAAAAATTCGTGGTTAAGCAAAATACATCTGGTAACAAGCAGCCACAAGCTATTAAGTTTGACCCTATCTTCATAGAAACATTCGCTTACCCTATGACTATAAGAAAGCCCGCACCACATATTTCACTGTTTTTTCAGTAGGTGTAGCCGCTGAACAGCCACCAATCCTCACGGCTGTAGAAGATAGACTCAGTATTACTGGGGTGGCTAGTACAAACGCTATAACTCTTTGGAGATATGAAGTCACCACCTTTGCACTAGCAACTTTACCTGTCGTAGTTCCGCTAAGTAGATTTATGGATAGAGCTACCAATTTTTTTGCAGAACCAAGACAGAAAGCTGTGCATTAGGGAAGAGATTTCGTTATAATGAGCCATGTCAGTTCTCTGGCGCGTTGGCCGAGTAGTTAGGCACAGCTCTGCAAAAGCTGCTACACCGGTGCGAGTCCGGTACGCGCCTCCAATGTTAACAATTCGGGCGAGTGGTGGAATGGTATACACGGCGGACTTAAAATCCGTGCCTTATGGCGTGAGGGTTCGAGTCCCTCCTCGCCCACCAACTTTAGCTATCATCGTACTTTTATTAGTTGATGACTAAGGTTGGTGGTTACAACTTTATTAGTACATCCAAAACTAATTATTCGCCAGTAATAGTATTGTCGTCGATAAATGACGCTAATAATTTTGTGAATGCTGCTGTTGCTTGTTGATTACTGATTTTTGCGTTATTATCGCCCTTTTGTGGACCATATGCGCCAAATTCCGCATGATTCATACCCTCAATAACTTCAAATCGTGCTTTAGTATTTAGATTATTCTTATGTGTTTTTATATCTTCTTGAGAAATTAAACCATCATCGCTTCCAACGATACTAATAACATTTGTTGGATTATCGGATATATCATTACTGCAATACGAAGCAAGTAATACGAAACCTGAGAAACTGTATTGATCTTCATGCGTGATTGCTCTGCAGGCCGCTACACCGCCTAAACTGTGCCCACCGAGGAACCAACTATTAATCTGTGGGTTGTCATGGATAACTAGCGAGCGGACGCTGTAGGCGCTGTCAATATCGAGAAAAGCAAGTGCGAACGGTACTCTCGGTATAATCACCATAATCTGTGCTTGCTGAGACAATGAAGCAAAACTCGGGATATACGCTTCGGGCTCGACGTTTCCGCCGGGATATAGGATAAATGCTTTGGTTGGTTTAATATCTTTTGGCATAACCGAGACATAGTCATCATTGCGATCGATTATGACCGATTGATTTTCCGCTGACTTCAAAGCTGACGTTGAAGCTTTTGCCGGATTCGACCCCCAGTAAACAAAGCGAGCCCCAGCTGCAATTACAACGATAAGGATGATCAGAGAAATATATTTAAAATATTTGCTTCTGGCTGTTTTTTTAAATTCTGTTTTGTTTTTTTTAGATTTGTTATCTTTAAACGAATATTTCGTTTTTTTCATTAATCTTGTCATTCGATTTTTAGTTATGTGTCTTCAGGGAATTTGTTATATCGAAGTAGTAAGAAATAATCACTGAATGAATAACATTAAAAAGCTTAAAAGCAATGATATTCATCTGATTCTAGCTGCTGAATTTTTTAGCAATTTCCATAAGCTCAGCAGGTAAAAAATAGACTGTCTTTTGATTTGGATCACCACTTACCTTTTCTAATGTCTCAAGAGTTCTAAGATTCATTGAACCTGGACTGGTAGCAAGCATTTTAGCTGCTTCTGCTAGCTTAACTGCTGCTTGATTCTCACCTTCGGCATTAATCACCGTCGCACGTCGTTCACGCTCCGCCTCAGCTTGTTTAGCCATAGCCCGCTTCATGTCTTGTGGTAGCTCAATATTCTGGACCTTGATGCTGTCGATATCTATTCCCCATTTGTCAGTTTCAACATCAACTTGTTTTTTGATTTCTTCGCTCAAACGATCGCGCTCGCTAAGCAGCGTATCCAGCTCTTCGTTGCCGACAACATCTCGCATAACAGCCTGCGCATACAGCACAGTTGCATGACGAAAGTTTTGAATTTCAAGTACCGCCCGACTGCTATCTTTTACCTTAAAATACACAACAGCATCAACACCAACCGTAACGTTATCTTTTGTGATAACTTCTTGTCGTGGAACATCGACAGTAGCAATTCGTTTATCTACTTTTATCATCCTTTGAACGATTGGGAAAACCCAACGAAAGCCTGGCTCTCGTAAACTAGTGTAGCGACCAAAAGTCAAAACTAAACCATCCTCATATTGATCAATAATCCGAATACCAATCAAAAAAAAGAATGGTGAGACAATTAGAAGTCCTACAAAAATTAAAGTTAATAATCCTAGAATTACGGCCATATTATTTCCTTACGCTTATTACCACCAGTCTACACTATCGAATAGACACCTGTGAAGTCACGGATATTTTTGCTATGCTGTATTCGTTCGTGCCGAAGTGGCGGAATTGGTAGACGCGCTAGATTCAGGTTCTAGTGAGCTTAGGCTCGTGGAGGTTCAAGTCCTCTTTTCGGCACCATTTTTGGGTTTTGCAATCTCTAACAAGTCAATAATATCCTTAACATCAGGAATACATTCACTAACATACGTTGAATATTCTTCAGCGACACCACTTGCGATCAAGATTGTGGTCATACCAACTTCATGTGCAGGACGCATATCGTTCGTAGGGCTGTCACCTACATAAAGACATTCACTAGCTGTGTAGCCAGATAGCTCAATAGCTTTTAGAAAAGGCTCATGATGAGGCTTAATTTCATTAACTATATCTTCGGTTACAAAAAGAGGAAACCATTCAGGTGAAAGGCCAAGAGCAGAAAATACTTCAAGCATATGCAACTTATTTAGATTGGAGATAATACCCAATTTATAATACTTGGCGAGATGAGCCATTACACTATTAAGCCCATCGTCTTTCCTAAGATATTCACTTGGAATAACTTTGCAAAATGCTTTTTGATGTACTTGTTTCCGGTTTATTCCAAATTCAGCTGCTGCTCGGACCTTAGTAACGTGATTCTCAGTTTCTTTTAATTGCTCAATTGTTTCATTTAATTGATGCTCAGCTTCTTCCGTGGAAATATTACAAGTTTCAGCAATCAACTCTACTAATTTTCTCGGATAGGCGGCTTCTAATTCTACACTTTTATAAAGCGTGTCTGATGTATCGAAAAAAACTGCCTTTATTTTTTCAAATTTTTTTTTCATATCAGAAAGCTTCGGCTACTTCTCGCAAATCTGTATGACAAGGAGAAATATAAATTGTAAAGTTATTGTCTAGAGTCATGAAAGCTTTGAGATAGGCTTGATAGCTGTCTGCTAAATTGTATGCTTTAAAGTTTGCGTGTAAAACTTTCCGTTTATTAGGGCGAATCCTTGTCATGACATTTGCAATATCCATTGTCTTTTCTACACTATTGCACGCCGAACCTAGAATAAGACCTTCAATATTTTTATCAGCCAAAATTTCTTCAGTTCGCTCCGAAGTTGATCTACCACCATAAATAATCGGCACAGCCGAGCAATTGAAATCAATAAGGACAGAATGTATTTTTTGGCAAACCACAGAAATTAATTCTGAACTTGGTGGCGGTTTGTTATCATGGCCGCTCCCACGTGACCCCCATTTCGGTTCATATCCTATTACCAAACTTTTTAAATATTTTTTAGGAACATTTTTGAGAATCGCTACTAAGCGATCATTGACAATTTCAGCTATCATTGCTGGCGAATGATCTTGATACTCTTCCCAAGTTTCACCAATCAACAAAGTATTATTTAGCAAATACTTTTCTGTATGTTTTTGATTGCATATTGTAAGTAATTTTTTTCTCACAACGGCCGGGGAATCTCCAACTTCGGAATGACCCAGTATAAGCCCAGAAGCTCCGGCTCTATATACTTGATCCGCAGTAGTTTCCCCAGTTCTCGCGAACATATCAAGATTATCGCCTTCGTAAACATCAATGTTTTGTGCTGTAAGAAAAATCTTCGCCATACTTATCCCTTTTTCATAATAATACACCTATTACTAATAGCCTATAGGCGAAGTATACATTTTTTTAGGTGGGGAGAAAGTTACCGAATTACTTTGGGAGTTGTTTGTCTTGTTTGACTGACCAGTCTTGGACATTTTGATAACGGCTAGATATGGTACCGACAGTTCGCTCTTGCACCGTAATAATATCAGGTTTAGCAACATAGAGCAGTGACTGCTGAAAAAGAGGAATTGCTGGTGCATCAGCGAGCCATTGTTTCTGAAAAGCTGCATACTTAGCCTTACGCAGGCCTATATCTTGACGAGTTCTTCCAGCTTCCAGCGATTCATCAACTCGCTTATTACTATAATTAGAAATATTGATGCCGTTTTTGCCGGCTTGTGAGCTGTGCCAAAAAGCAAACTGATCGGGGTCAGCACCAATTTCTAATCCATACAACAAAGTATCAAATTCCCTGGGAATAATAACTTTTTGTTGTAACCTGTCAGCATCCAGCGCCTTAATGCTGGCACTTACACCAATTTGTTGCCACTGTTTCTGAAGTTGCTTGGAAAAATCCTCCAAAATAGTGTCTTTTTGAGTATAGATTACTGGCTCGAGTTGCTTGCCACCCTTCTCTATGATGCCATTACTATTCTTTTCCCAGCCGGCGTGCTTGAGTGTATCTAGCGCTTTTTCTGGTTGTGCATACGGTGGCTTATTAGCGACATAACCGAGTTGTTCTTTAAGTAATGGTCCGTCTGCTTTTCGAAACGGTGCCGATGTCTCTTGCTTGATCTTCGATGGATCAGAAGCTTCGGTCAGTGCATTCCGTACCTGAACATCATCATATGGTGGTTTGGTCGTGTTAAAAAATAAAAAAATACTTGTGTATTGCCCAAGATTTCGTGTGATCACATCCTCTTTCTCAAATTTTCGGTAGAAATCAGGCGCGATATTCGATGCAGCAGTAAGCTCACCATCGCTAAAAGCTGTTTGTAAATCGTTTTTTGTGTCGTAACCAGCCAAAACAAACCGATCAAGCAATGGTCTTCCTTTAAAATAGCGCTTATTTGCTTCTAATTGGAGTTGTTGACCGTCATTGCTTAGAGCAGCAAAGCGAAATGGTCCAGTGCCGATCGGTTTCTGATTGAAGCCAGTTGTTCGCAGCTCAGTCGGCTTAACGTCTTTCAGAATATGTTCTGGTAAGATACCAGTGGTTAACGAATAGATAAATGGCGGGAATGAATTAGGTAATGTAAACACCACTGTAGTATCGTCGATCGCCTTACTCGTCACACCTTTCCAGCTACTAAAAAGTGGTGAGTCAACATTCTCATCAGCAACTTGCGTAAAAGTATATACGACATCTTGAGCAGTTAGCATCTTTCCGTCATGCCAGTAAACGTCATCTCGAAGCTTGATTGTATATTCAGTACCATCATCGTTCAGCCTAACGGAAGAAGCAATTTCTGGCACTAATCTACCAACCTTATCGTACTGAAGTAATCCGTTAAATATAAGTCCAGCGGCGGAACGACTGGCCTCATTACTGGCAAAAATCGGGTTGATATTATCAAAACTGCCAATGACTCCTTCTTGGTAGACGCCGCCACGTGCAGGCTTTTCGACGAAATATATTGAACGATTAAAGCTAACCTGAGCACCTAGCCCAATCACAAGTACAGAAATCAAGCCGAGCCAACCAATAAAAAAACGTCGAACTGATTTTAGTTTGTGCCACGGTTCTATAATATGATCACTAAACCACTGCTGAATCTCACTAAGCTGAAACCCGCTTTTAAGTCGCTGTTTGATAAAACGGCGGACTTTGAATTTTTGGTAGCTTGACAACATAAACTTAACGAATGAAAAGGACCAGCAGTAAGCTTGTAGCAAAAACGACTGCCAAAAGAATAGTAATCTGATGGATTGATTTGTCGACGCCGCGTCGAGAGGCATGAATCTCACCTGACCCGCCAAAGCCGGCACCAAGACTAGCGCCCCTAGTTTGTATCAGAATGAAAACGATTAAGAAAATAGAACTTATAACGCTGGTTGCTTCTAGAATTTGCTGCATATATCTCCTGCTGGATTGATTGTCGTTTTATGTACTAATTGTTGTTCTGTAATGACTCGATTATTTCTCATCTGAGTTATCGATAAACAAACTCACTATATAGTTTACCACTCCGATGACAATAGCTGCAAGCAAGGCCGCACCAAATGAACTAATTTCTAAATCTGAATAAAAAACACCAGTTAGATAGACGACCAGAGCGTTCACAACTAACATGAACAAACCAAGCGTTATCATGATAGCCGGCAAGCTGAAAATTACAATGATTGGTTTTAGTGTCGCGTTGATTATTGAGAATATGAGACTAGCGAAAAAAAGTGTCCAAAATGAATGATCAAAACTAACACCCTCGATAAAGAAGGCTGCCACCCAGAGTCCGAGAGCATTAATAAACCATCTGATTAAAAATCGTCGAAAGTCATTTTTCATAGTAGCTACTCTAGTCCCATCCGAGCCGACTTGGCAAATTTGCCGTCAATATTTCAGGCCTCTTCTCAGTAATACGAATCATATCTTCGATTCTTACGCCTATCTCCTCCTCAGGAATGTAGATGCCTGGTTCAACCGTAACAACCATGTTAGGTTGCAGTTTATCACTGCGCCCACCAACATCATGAACTTCTAGCCCAAGGTGATGACTAACCGCATGCGGATAATACTTGCGTAAATTATCGCCATCTGTTTTTAAACCGAGATTTTTTAGAGCTTCTCGCATCAATTCCTCAGTTATTTTCTCAATATCTTGCAGAGAATTCTCAGTTGTAAAGTGTTTAATGATATCAGTCTGTATGCTCAGGACTGCTTCAAAAACTTCTTTTTGTCGCTTGCTAGGCTTGCCGCGCGGAATTGTTCTAGTTATATCAGCTGCGTACTGGCCAAACTGTGTGGCGGCATCAACTAGAACTAACTGGTTGTTGCTCATACTGAAACTACCAGTGTGGTGAATCGTGGCGCCATTAGCTCCGCTGGCTACAATTGTCGTGTAGGCTGGCTGCTCACCCCCGTGTAAAATACATTGGTAATCAAAAAACTGAGCAACTTGTCGTTCACTATCTAGGCTCTGTATCTGCTTTGGTAACGCTAGAAAAGCTTTTGTACTTATATCGGCAGCCTTTTGAATCGTTTGGATCTCTTCAGGTTTTTTAATGCTGCGATTTTTTTTGAAAATGCTTGATGCGCTTTTTAGCAATAGTGTTGGTTTATCGCGTCGCAAACGATACGCTAGTCGACGAAGTGCTGGATTTTCGACCATCTCATCCTCGGGTTTTGGTGCAGTAATATATAAAGTGTCATAGGTTTCGAGTATTTGTGAGTATGTATGGACAGCATCGCCACTAGAAATAACATGCTCAATACCACTTTTTCGTTGTAAATCTTGAAGACTGTCTTGACCACTCCACTGAGCAGTAAACTTACTGCGCGGAGTGACGACTAAAATCGCTTGAGGTGATCCATCTTTTTTCTTGCCAAGATAGAGTACGGCACCTGGCTCGTCGGGCAGACCAGTTAAATAGTAAAAGTTTGGTTCCTGCCAAAACGGGAACGCCACATCACCTCGGCCCTGCAGCTGATCGTGTGAAGCAATAGCCGACCAGCTCCCCTCAGGTAGTGCATTGATAAATTCAATTCGGTTGGTTTTATAAAATGTTGTTTTCATTATCTTTTTAGTTGTTTCGCTAGTCGTCTATTATAGCACGGACTAGCGTAAATATTGTGTTATTGCCTCTGCTTTTTTGGTGCCAACAATCTGACTGATTTCCTCATCACTGGCTTTTAATACTCCACCGAGACTACCAAACTTCCTTATCAATTTTTTGCGTGTAGCTGGACCAACACCAGGAATTTCGTCAAGCCGACTTGCGGTTTGGTTTTTGCGCTTAAGACTTGTGTGGTAGCTAACGGCAAAACGATGACTTTCGTCACGGATTCTCATCAATAATTTTAGTGCGTGGGATCGATTCTTATCTAACTGAATTTCATCGAATTCTAGCTGACTATGTGGCTGGATATCGCGAGCGAGAATAATCGTCTCATACCTTTTCGCTAGTCCGATGGCTGGGATTGAAATCTCAAGTTCTTCTAAGGCATCAAGCGCTGCGTGTAACTGCCCTTTACCGCCATCAATTAGTAATAATTCCGGATCCCGCCACATATCTCTATTTTTCTTAGAAAAGCGTCGAGTGATTACTTCGTACATATGAGCAAAATCATCATTACCAAGAATCCTCATTTTGAACTTTCGGTACTGACCTTTATCACTGACGCCATTCGTAAACACGACCATACTCGCGACGTTATTTGTACCAGATTGATGGCTGATATCATATCCTTCAATCCGAAGCGGCAACTTATCGAGATTAGCGGTGGCC
>CAZUNB010000038.1:10572-10845 GCA_964622235.1 uncultured Candidatus Saccharibacteria bacterium
GCCTGAAGTTCGCTTAGTGCACTGTCATTCTGGCTATCGAACAACTCTTTATCCCCGAATATAATCTGTTTATGAAGATTCTCTAGACCATGCAATTGATCACGAAGTCGAGCGGCATGCTCATAATTTTTCTGGTTTGCGGCATGCTTCATCGACCGCCCTAATCCAGCTTCAAGACGTTTACGATTACCGAGTAAATACTCACTTAAATAACGTAAATTTTGCCGATAATCGCTCAAGCTAGTCATACCAGCTTCAATACCTGGGCTTAAA
>CAZUNB010000039.1:0-9821 GCA_964622235.1 uncultured Candidatus Saccharibacteria bacterium
TGATTAATCTTTGCGACTGTATTGCTACTACTAATTCCAAATATGCAAAATTTTGATCCGATAAATGCTGCTGCTTTTTTTGCAGCTGCCTACCTCCCAAAGAAATATGATTTTATAGTACCGATTTTAAGCGTCATGATCAGCGACTATCTATTACTTTACATTTCGCCATTCAGTAATCCAATCGTTGATTTTAGTACTATTCACCCTTTGAGCAGCGCCCTTCACTCCAGTAGTTACTATGTTTGGGCTAGTTTTGCTATCAGCGGACTAATTGGGTTACTACTAAGTCGAAAACAACGATTTACCAGAGTAGCTAGTATTAGTTTTCTTGCCAGCCTGCAATTTTTTCTAATAACTAATTTTGCAGCTTGGATTGGTAGTAATATGTACGCACCAAATATTAGCGGCCTGACCGCGAGTTATGCGGCTGGTCTGCCATTCTTCGGCTATACTTTTGCCGGCGACTTATTTTACTCGATGCTTTTCTTTGGACTCTATGCACTCGTTGTCAAACAAAAGTTCGCAGCTCCACATAAGACCTTAGCTACACACAAAGCCTAGAAATAATTTAGATACGCTTTAACGACTTCACGCTGAACGATATCACCTCTAGAGTGCCCCGAAGTAACGAAATGTAAAATCGTGTCATCACCCATAGCATTTTTCAGCGCGTACGCGCCTGAGGGCGTACAGATAAAATCATAGCGGCCATGGACGATTATTGTCGGGATTTTATTTATTTTATGTACATTATCCAAAATGTAATTTTCATCGATAAAAGAATTGTTCAGAATATAGTGTGCCTCCAGGTAAGCCAGCGACTCTGATGCAAAATCCTTTAGCTCCCTCTCGACACTCTCAGGCACGTAATCGAGCTTCAACAGAGACGATTCAAAGATCATCCATTCTCGAGCAAATTTTTTCTTCTCATCAGTGTTTGGGTTCTGCAGCATTTTTTCTTTAAAGTAATCACTGACATTTTTATCATCTGTGTCTGGAGCATTTGCTGCAAACCGCTCCCATGCCTCTGGGAAATGGGTTGAAACTTTGCCGTTAAGATAAAACTCCCTATCGGCAGTACGACCCAAATATATACCACCAATCAGCATTTTCTTGACCTGATCAGGGTTAGCAATCGCATAGAGTAAAGCAAGTGTAGAACCCCAAGAAAAGCCATAAAGTGATACTTTTCTAAAACCTAGCTCTTTTTTAAGCTTATCTATATCCGAAATTAAGTCTTTAGTAGTATTATTTTCTGTCGAAGCAAAAGGAGTACTTCGGCTTGAACCTCTTTGGTCATGAAAGACAACGCGGTGCTTTTTCGGATCAAAATTTAAAAAATCCTTGTCACCAAAACCACCACCCGGCCCACCGTGCAAATAAAATATTGGCTCTTTGATGTCTCCATTTCCCCAGTCAACCCAATAGATTTCGTGCCCATCGCCGACGTCGAGGTGTCCAGATCTAATAATATTTTTGTCTTTAATATCCTCTAATACTTCTTCACTCATATCCATATTATAGCGCATAGAATATTTACCGTTACGGCCAAAAGCAAAATAGTCGATTTATTCGCCTCTGCTAGTAATCTGTTAAACTAGTAACTATGAGTTTATCGATCGGTATTGTTGGGACGCTACCCTACCTTTTAAACTAACCTTTAAGATGCCCTCTACCGATAGAGGTAAACGCGGATACTCAGACAAATACACCGAAAAACTAGCGAAGAAGGTTTACTAAGCCAATCAGGACGTCAGATTTGCTTTATTGATTTCAGTTTTAATCTCATCAAGTGTTAGCCGCTTGGCTTGCAGTTCTTTGATTTTCTCAACTGTTTTTAGGCTACTCTCGTTAAACCATCTATAGCCGCCTTCAGTAGTTTTAGCTACTTTTAATAGCCCTTCATTGGTCCAGAACCGTATTGTACTAGTTGGCGTATCGCTGACCCGAGCTAATTCTCCAATCTTAAGTAGGCGCTCCTCTTTAACTCCCCTTGGTTTCTTATTGCCAAGATACACATCAAGTGAGCTATCGACAGCATTAATAACCAACGAGTAGAAGTTGCTCAGGTCGCCGGTCATATGGGCTTTTTCTAGAGCATTGATATAATCTTCCCTCTTATCATTGCCAATAACGGTAATGGGATAGTTGGCTTGCATAAGAAGTAAGTTCATAAGCAATCGTGCTGTTCGTCCGTTACCATCTACAAAAGGGTGTATTCTAACAAGTTTGTAGTGAGCATCAGCAGCAACAATGACTGGGTGTATGTCACTCTTATTCTTTAGCCAAGTAAAAAATTCTTCCATTAACTCCGGTACTTTAAGTGGATCAGGCAACTCAACATCAGAACCAGCTATCGCAACCGGCACGTTACGATACTTTCCAGCGTTTTCATCATCAATCTTTTGCAAAATGAGCTTGTGAATGTTCATTACGTCTTGCTTGGTAAGATCTTGCTGCTTAGTATTAGCGGCTAAATCTTTAACGTAATCAATTGCTTCGGCGTGGTTGGTAGCTTCTAAGTGTTCAGTTAATGTTTTACCCTTAACTGTAACGCCCTTTTCTATTACAAGTGCAGTTTCACGACGATTAAGCGTGTTGCCCTCAATAGCGTTTGAGTTATACGTCAGCTCAACCTTAAACCATTCGCTCAGGTTTTTTAGATAATCGGCAGATAGTGGACGCAATTTTTGAAGTTGGTCCTTCTTATCTGTGAGCTTTTTAAGTGTTACTTGTAAGTTTGAAGTTGTCATACTTTATACCTTTACTTTAAACTTTAACTTTTAGTATATCACAAACTTAAAGTAGATCAACCCCCCTTCTGCTTAATAGCTGCTCCGTCTCTATATAGGGGTCATTATAAAAAGACAAAACAATAAAGGAGGACCCGCTATGAAGGTAGCAATATATTTACGAGTTTCAACACTCGACCAAGCAACAAAAAACAATCAGCGAGAGGGTTATTCTATCCCTGCACAGCGTGAAGCGTGCAGAAGAAAAGCTAAAGAGCTAGGTGCTACTCGCATAAGGGAGTATGCAGATCGTGGCGAGTCAGCTCGTTCAGCATCCAGACCGGAATTACAACGGTTGTTACACGACTTATGCGATAAGAAACAAAATATCCAATGCGTTATCGTCCACAAAATAGACCGGTTAGCTCGTAATCTTCACGATGATGTAATGATCGGCTTAGCTATTAAAAAAGCTGGAGCTACACTTGTCTCCGTAACTGAGAATATAGACGAAACACCCTCCGGTAGGTTGCTCCACGGCATAATGGCAACTATTGCTGAATTCTATAGCAGAAACTTAGCAGCTGAGGCATTGAAAGGAGCAACAGAAAAAGCCAAGCGAGGAGGTACGCCCTTTCAAGCGCCAATCGGGTACGTAAATGTGACGGAGCGCGTTAACAGACGCGAGGTTCATACGGTTGCCCTAGATCAATCAAGAGCGCCACTTATACGCTGGGCTTTCGAGTGCTACGCAACGGGTGATTACAGCGAATTAGAGTTATTAGACCAACTATCTAAACGTGGCTTACGTACTAGGCTTCGTTCTCGCTCAAAGGTAGAGCCGATAAGCCACGGTGGTCTCAACAAACTTCTACAAAACCGCTACTACCTTGGTTATGTAACGTACTGCGGCATTGAGTACAAAGGTAATCATCAACCGCTAGTAACGCCCGCTGTATTCGCCGCCGGTCAAGCTATCCGTGAAAGTCGATATTGTTTGAGCCGAAAAAATCGCAGCCATAACCATTATCTATCGAGGCTGTTGCTGTGCAGCCGGTGTCATAGGCACTTGTGTTATATGGTCAGTAAACATAAGTATGAGTACTATTCGTGCTTAAACCGTAAAAATCAGCAGTGCGACCAACCATACATACCAGCCCAGAAGATAGAACAAGAAGTTATCAACCAGCTTAAACTCCTGAACCTATCTGTTTCAGATCGCCAAAAGTTATCCGATCAAATTGAAAATGAGCTTGGTAGTGAAAGAGCCTACGCTGAAACTGATACCAAAGCTCAAAGTCAGCGGGTAGTGCGGCTTCAGGCAGAGAAGGAAAATTTACTCCAAACATACTATGACAAAGTCATCCCTGCGGACCTCTTTAAGAGTGAACAGAAACGTATTGATAAAGAAATACGCCAAGCTCAGGGAGTAATTACAGAGGCAACCAGACGATTAAAGGTTATTGATAGACGTCAGACTCGTGCTTTAAAAATGGTCAAAGAATTAGACTTTTCCAAGGCTTATATCAATGCAGATCCAGCCATACGACGCCATTTTTGTAAGGCTTTGTTTGATAAGTTAGCTGTTGATGACGAGGTAATAATTCAACGAAACGCTTATAGATACCCCCGCGAACATCACGTTACAATCACAAAAGTAATGTGGCAAAACCCCATAAACATCCATCATCTTACCAATGCCATACTAGCTATATCCCTAAAAAAGCGTAGTTCTTAACAAACCCAGGGACTAGAGGGTTATGCTGCTGCATAGATTGAGGACTTTGGTATTGATGTCCTCGCCCTCTACTTTATAGTCAGGTGTATTTTTATCTGCGTCATTGACTACCCAATAATTACCAACCCCAAAATTATGTGTTGGCAACGAAAACACTGCATCTATTTTATTTTTTGCAAACATATTGACACTAACTCCTATAATTTCGCTGTGTTTACGCATTTCTTCGGTGATCCTGAAACACCTTTTAGCTACCCCATCTTGATAGTACGTTAGCCCGAACGTTACCGGCAGACGCTTACGAATTTGATAGCGCCTGTCATCTTCGTAGCTTTCTACCAGCTTATCTACATAATCCTCGATTGAGCGGCGCGTTCTGTTGACCTTGTATATGCCGTGCCTCCAACGTGACGGCATAGTCCAGTAAAGTCGCTCCTGGGCAAATTCAAAATCTTTGCGGCTAACTAACGCTTCAAAAGCATCCTCGCACCTGACCCACTCTTCTACGGGGTTTTTGCGTTGTCTTTGCTTTAGTCGACTCCAGGTTTTGTTATACAACTTAGTCCCCGTGTAGGTTTCATTACCCAGGACGCGAACAACCTTAGACGCATCCCACTCCTTACCCGCGGCTGACACAACGGCATTTTCGTTTAATTGATTAGCGATGTCTTCGGGCGGAATGCCTCGCTTTACAAACATTGCGAATATATCCTTTACTACTTGCTCCGAGCCATCATTCGCAGGCTCAAAAGTAACCCGTTGATTTGCTATAACCTTGTGTTCGCCCTTTTTTAGTATGCCGACCCTCTCCTTATTCTCATCAAATAGCACGCGCACATACCCATAAGGAGCTGTACCACCAGCTGAAAATCCTTGTTCAGAAATTTTCATACTCCCGTGCCATACCTTATCGCTTAATTGCCTACTATATTCAGCAGCCATATACCGACCAATTGATGTTTCAAGGCTAGAAAGCAACTTTTCTTCTTCCTTTGGGAAACCTCTGGAAATGTATATAACCTTCTTATTTCTTTTCTTACACTGCATCTCCCAATATGCAGCTTCGTCAGGGTCCTGAAAACGCCCCCACCTCGTAACATCTAAAACGAGTACATAGTCAAACTCCTGAGCGTCTGGCTTTAAAACCCAATCTTCAAACAGTCGTTCAAAACCTGGACGCGCAGCCGACAAGCCGCTTTTGCCTTCATCAGCCTCTTCGTGGATTATCTCAATACCATACTTTGCCGCAAACTCGTTAGCCTGGTCTCGCTGGATAGGGACAGAGTTTTCTTGCTTATCTTCTGCTGAGTGACGATAATATGCCACTGCTTTTTTCTTTATACCCTCCGTGCCAAACATTTTTTACCTATAGCGCCTCATTTAGTAGTTTTTTAAGTTGATCAAGAAAAGCCTTCTCTTGCGAACTAAACGCAACACCTTCGGCTCTCTTCTGACTAATGCCCTTGATAAGTTGCTCAATGTGTAAAGAGAAACCTGATTGCAGGGTTCTCTGTTCAAGCTCGTGGACCGTCATATCGGGATCTGCTAAGTATCTAGCCAGCTCCTCTTCATTCGCCGTTGCCCGCAAGAATATACTGCCGAGCTTGCGTAGCTCCTTGGCATTTTTAATAACCTTATGCTGGATGCGATTAAAAAGGTTAATGATTATGTCGTCTACTTCCACATTACGGATTTTGCGTAGTTTCGGTTTAAGCCTTACAAATTCAATACGGTAACTTTCACTTAAATCGTAACGCTCCATTAATTCAATGTAATCCATTTTTTGTTTACGCAGTTGGAGCGAATTAGCAACAACTGCCTCTGTTATACCTAAGTGATCTGCAAGCTGACGGTTGCTTGAAAAGCCCATTTCAGCCTTAATCCTTTCTAAGGCTTCAGATCGCTCCATTGGCTTCCAGGAACGGCGATTGTTTTGGATTTCATACCTGCGCGTCTCTAATTCAGCATTTGATAATGTGGGATACACCCGGCAAGGAACTTGCTCATAACCAAGCTTCTGTGCGCAAATATAGCGCCTGTGACCATCAATAATAATGTAACGACCATCTTCTAGCTCACTAACTGAGATAGGGTTTTCTATGCCGTACTGCTCAATGGACAGCAATAACCTATTAGTGTCACCCTCTGTGCCGAAATCACGACGGGGTTGATTTACATCTCTTTGAATTTTACCGACTGGGATTTCAATAAAGGTATAGCCGTACTTGTGAACCATTTAATAATCATCTTTCTCCCACCTTTGCCGTTTTCTCCGCGAAAAGACAAAATATACTCGTCCTAAGATACCATAGGTGTTTGCAATTAGTCAAAGTTCATTGTAGAGTAAGCTAAAGCAGTTTGTTTTTAAGTAGTGCGAGTGCAGTTACTTACCCAAGTCAAGAATGTGTATGATAAGTAGATTACGGCTCGCTAATATTTTGAATGATCCAATCAAAGCGTTGAATTTGCTTTATCGATTGGTTATGAACCACCAATGCCTTATAACTTGCTACGTTACGCACATTTAAGTTTCGTTTCATTTTATTCTGTGCGTCCCTATCAAGTCTTCGTCCTGACGACCAAAGATCAACACCCAGATACGACACCCCTTTATGCACAGGATTTATGAGGTTTACATTAGGATTAACATTCAAATTAAGTTCGCACCTCAGAAAGTCTTCTGCCTTTTTACGTGCGTTTTCTAGTTTTGCCTTATCATCCATAAAGCATAACCAATCGTCGCCATAACGAAGGTACGCATTCGGCTTTACTCTGTGCGTGATATAACGATCAAATTCGTTTAGGTAAATGTTTGCAAGGATTTGACTAGTGAGATTGCCGATTGGGATACCTCTGTTATTATCAAAGCTACGATAACTTTCAATAGTCTCACTCAATAGCCACAAGGCTGTCGGGTCACTTACTCGTCGTCTCAGTAATCGTAACAGCGTACTCTTATCAACTGAGTCAAATAACTTTGTTACGTCCCCGCGCCAAAGCCACCCGTCCTTATATTGCCGCATAAATTTTTGCGCTCTATCTATTGCACCGTGCAAACCTTTATTCTGCCTGCACGACCAGGCATCATAAATGAACGTTTTATCCCAGATTGTAACTAAATAATCGTAAAGCAATCGATGCACAACTCTATCGCGAACAGACGCCACAGCAATGTCTCGTCGCTTGTTGTCATTAACGATCATATGTGAATAAGGACCGTGCTTGTAAGTGCCAGTTTGGAGTTCAGTAGCCAATTTGAGGATATTATCAAGTAACTCGTATTCGAACTCTGTAATAGCACGGCTTGGTTTTTTGCCCCTACGAAAAGCTACAAACGAACGCCATACGTTTGCTAAACTGATATCTATGGAAGAATTACCTGTCATCACCATTGCCTTTGAAATTTACAAAAAATTACTGGAATTAAATACCAAGCTGGACAAGAAGTATCGTTATTCGCTCGGTGAACAAGCAGCAAAGTGCTGGTCAGATACCCTAGAGCAGCTACTACTAGCAAAACACGCTCCAAAACCAATGAAAGCAAGCTATCTCCTTAGGGCAAATGCTCTTGCCGAGATGACTTCGTTGCATCTTAGAGCCATCCTTGAATTAAAGCTCGCCAACGAAACGAACGTACTTAAAGTCCAAGCACGCCTGAGCGAAGCACGCCGGATGATTGGCGGCTGGCTCAAAAGCGTGTATTAAACTAACACAGATACACCACACCGCGAGCCGAGCATCATTCTCATTCTCGGCATTCGAGTTGTTCAGGTTCGGCTTACCATCGTTGTTCACGTAGGAGTTCGGCACGTTCTGCCACCTGTCGACCGTTAATTCTCCAAGGTGTCTTGTTCCATATAATCCGCAGAAAATAAGGACCTCTCTTCTTTCAGCACCATTTATGACGCTTGCCTCGGAGATCCGTGGGGTGTAAAAGGTTCTTGATGTGCTTACTGCTATAAAAAGATCCGCTTTCGCTTGGAAAGTCTTTTCACGCTAGATGTAAGCAACAATCCACTCGGGGCACCGATAGGTACTCTAGCCTTTGGACTACTTACCCCGAACCTATTGTTCGTAGGTAGTTAGATAAAAGAAAAAGAAGGGAAGAAAGAGCTAAAGTTAAAGGCTTTACCCCACCGCGAGCCGAGCACCATTCCCATCCTCGGCAAACGAGACGCCCAGGTACGGCTTACCATCGCTGAGCACGTAGGAGCTCGGCACGAACTGCCACCCGCCGACCGTTTGCGGCTCTAAATCAAAGTGTCTAATGTAAGTTTTATCGAAAGCACTACTGTCGTCAAGTTTATCCCCTTGCGCACGCAAAGTGTACCAGTACGTTACCGCATCGAGTAGGCTCGGTACTCTCGCTGATAAGTTTGGTCGCTCAGCTTGGCGCTCACGCAATAGCCGTACTTGCTCAGCAGCTGTCTTATAGCTAATCTGTGCATCCGCGCGACTTGGTGTAAGGCTCAATCGCACCGCCGATCCACCACTGTTACCTGACCACTCTTGGTCACTATAGCGACTACGGCGATACATTTCGTCGTACACAAATGTTGAGTATGGCTGATCTTTGCCAAAGTTTTCAGCTAGCGCCACTATCTGGGCTTCACTTGCTTCAATGTTCGGCGAGGCAACAAGGGAGTAGCGAGCGCCATTTTCTATTAACTGCTCAACCAAGTAATCGTAAACACCGTTCTCTTGCCACTCTTTATCGCGCATTACGAAAAGATGTTCAAGTTCGCTCGCGGAAATAGCTGCCTCACCCTTACGAAACAGCCTTTGCTTACCACTCAACTGATCTGCTACCGTCCTGTATGCCACATATGCACTCTGTACCTGTTCTCGAATAGCTTCAGGTAACACGCGGGCTAGCTCAGGTTTATCGCGATCACCACGCATTTGACGAATTTCATTAACACGCGGATCACGTTCGTAGCCAAAACCTTGAATTTCGCGGTCCAGCTCGTACAGGAAGCGTAGTTCCTCCGCACTTAGGTCCGCGTTAGGATTAGCTGTAATTCTTTTTTCAATCGCAGTTAAACGCTTCATATCCTCTGCTTTGCGAATGTACTCTGCGCCACCAGGCAAGTCTTTAAGCTGTTCAGCCGTAATATCTGCCATTTCAGGTTCAAGTTCCTGGGCGGCATTTACACCCCGAACTTCGGCAACTTCGCCCTGCTCCATTCGTATAGCCACCCGTGGAACGGTGTCTTTACCCTCTTCATCACGTGTGTAATACACAAAAAAGTCGCCTCCCCTTAGCTGCATAGTTGCTGTGCTTTCACCAGCCGTACACCAGCCCGTTCCGTGTCCTTGTAGTGAACCGGAAAGCCTACGGGCTGTAC
>CAZUNB010000040.1:0-3598 GCA_964622235.1 uncultured Candidatus Saccharibacteria bacterium
AAGAACTGATACAAAATTTAAAAAAATTAGCACAACTACTTCTTCTGTGGACATACTTGTAGTTCCGACCGATGAGCCTAAAGAAATGGCTATCCAAGCATTTGAACTAGTCACAAAGTAAATCTTTTATTATTCCGCTTTTAAGAATAAATTTTCTAAGCTACTTTCTACGCTGTAATGATCAGAATATTCTATAGTTCTATCGGCTAGTGCCTCATATTTTTTGATTCTAGCTTGCAATAAAACTTGAAAATTTTTGGCCAAGTTCTGGTCAATATCTAGCGAATTATCCATCTTAAAATGGTCTGCCCAATATACAGGCTTTGGGTTTGAAAGGTATCGTTCAATCATTTTACTTAAGAGAGATTCATCAGCACGCAGATAAATAACCTCACTTCTGTCTTTCAGCAACTTAATAGTCTGAGCTGGCAAGCTAATAAAACTTCCCGAAGTGTCAATGACTACGTCCGTTGAGTTCTCGAGGTTACTAAGAAGCTCGAGCGTGACCTGATTTTCTAGCTCAATATAAAGCTTGCTGTTTTTTGGATACCGCTCCTCCCATGGCTGCCCCATCCACAAGCTAAGTTCTGATTCATTAATATCTAAGCTCATACCACTAATTAATTTATCTGTTATCAGTCCATCTACCGAGAATCTACTAAAACCAGCCTCAGATTCTAGTTTTTTTGACCAGTGGCTTTTACCAATATTACTCATTCCTATCAATGAAATAATCATCTTACGATAGTCTGTCTAAAATTATTTGTTTTATTTCAGCGTAATCTGCGCTCGCTTGCAGCGACATGTCTTTAGCCTTCTTAAATGGCCTGCTAGCCGCATCATCATCGACATCAATACCCGTTCTATGTTTGATTATTTGCGCAAATTTTTCTGGTGCTGCGGTCGAGACAACCACATTTTCATAATCCGGTCTTTGAGCTAATTCGGCAGCGTGCCAAGCAACTGCCGTATGCGGGTCAAGCAAGTAACCATGCTCATCATAAACCTGATTGATGGTTTCGATTGTTTGCTTGTCGCTAATGACGCTTGCACTTATGTCATTCTTGATTAAATCTAAATTTCGGTGATACAGTTCAAAAACTCGCTCAGTATTACTCGGATTGCCGATATCCATAGCGTTGGATATAGTCTCAATTGTTTGTTTTGGTTCGTACTTGCCTGTCTTTAGATAATCAAAAAACGGATGATTAGCGTTATTGGCTACCACAAACTTTGCATTCTTAATAACGTATTTTTTAGAAAACAAACCTGCTGTAAGGTTGCCAAAGTTACCTGATGGTACAATAAAATTAATTTTATCGGTCGCAAGCTGCTGATAAGACCAGATGTAAAATAACATCTGGGGTAATAACCGGCTAATATTAATTGAATTTGCTGTCGATAGTGATAGTTTTTGTGTAATTTCCTTGTCAGAAAATGCTTTTTTCACAAAACTCTGGCAATCATCAAAAAAACCATCAACCTCTATTGAAATAACATTACTACCTACTCTCGTTAGTTGCAGCCGCTGTAACTGGCTCACTCGACCTTTTGGAAACAATATAACCACGTTAATACCTTCTACATCAGAAAAAGCGTTAGCAACCGCCCCACCCGTATCTCCAGATGTGGCAACAAAAATTGTCTTTTCAGTTTGCTCCGGATTATTACGAATAAAATACGACATGAACTGTGCAAGAAACCGTGCTCCAATATCTTTGAAGGCCATGGTTGGCCCATGAAATAGTTCGAGTACCTTAAAGTCTCCAACAGGCACGATTGGTAACTCAAAATTCATTACCTTCTGAGAGATTGCCTTTAAATCATTGTATGTTATTTCGTCACCTAACAGGTCGTAAAGATAGGTTGTCGCTAGCTCCGAAACGGTTTCTGATGCTAGTAACTCTGCGCTTGGTTCAGGGAATCTCACTGGATAGTACAAAGTACCATCTGGGCTTAAACCATCAAATAACACTTTTTCAAACGTAGATTCGAGAGCTAAATTGGAGAGACTTCGGAATTTCATAATTTGTCCTTTTATATATAAATCTATTTTTTAAACAATCTAGCAATTTTTATTTTTAGTTTATCGCCAAGACAAACAACTGCGATGTAATAGTATGGGAAAGCGACAATCACTAGCAAGGTACTACTTGTCAGGCCACCGATGATGACAATTGCTAGTGGTTGCCAAAACGGATCAAAAATTGCTAATGGAATTAAAGCTGCTACTGTGGTCAGGGTGGTTGCCAGCAAAGGTCTAAATCGATCTCTACTAGCAACTGAAATCGCGTCGACCAAGCTACGTTCATTCGTTTGTTTACGAACTTGATTAGCATAATCAGTCAGCATAATAGTGTTATTAACTGCAATTCCTAGCAAGCCGATAAGTCCTACCGTTGAAAAAAAGCTGATACTATTATCAGTAAGATATAAACCTAGCGCTACACCGAGCAAGCTAAATGGAAGAGCCATAAAGACTAGTAGCGGCTGTAAAATTGATCTAAATTGGACTACCAAAACCACCAACATCAGAACTAATGCTAGTGGAAATACTAGACCAAGCGAGCTAAATGAATCAGCATTTTGACTCTCCAGACCAAAGTCAAATGCCAGATTTACGTTTCTATTTTTCTGCTTATTAGAAAAATTTTCTTCGACCTTTTTCTGGAGTTTTTCGACGACTGCTGATGTTTGTTCGTTGTCAAAACTAGCATCAACTTGGATAGCCTGCTTCCCATCAATACGTGTGACACCTTGCGTAAAGCTACGTTTAGTTTTAGTAACTTTAGCAATTTGACCGTTATTTAGTGTTACCTTCGTACCCTTCAAAAATACTTCGATTTCAACTGCTGTATCGATTGCAGTCTGTTTATCTTCTGAATAAACCTGGACCGAAAATGGATAACTTATTACCGGTGGACCTGAATCAATCTGGTTGGCCTCAATATTAACCGTATTAGGAAGCTTATTCTTTAAGCTTTCCTGGAGTTTTTGGGCTAATTCACTGCTAGTTACGTCACGATCTTTATATGGAACAAGTTGAATTACCGCATCAGCAGAACGTACGTTTGGCTGCTGCATTTGTGTGCCATAACTAACACTTTCAACCTCCGCACCAATTGAATCATTGATCTGCTGATTGGCGGTTTTGATGTAGTTTTCGGTCTGTTCAATCGTATTTTGTACGCTTTCAAATTCAAGGTTCATACTAATCTGATCAGCATCTTTACTCTTTGGAAATATATTAAAAGATAATTTGGAAAATATAAAACCACCAATCCCAATGCTAAATAAACTTATTCCAACCATAAATCCAGCCATTAGCCTTCCCCTCGTAGGTTTGGTTTTCAGCAGCATGATGCTATTAGCATTTTTCTCAGCTATAAATTTCTCAAGCTTATTGACTATGCTTAGTTTATTTAACTGTTTTTTAACTTTTTTGGGATTTTTCTCTAATGGTCGTAGCATAGTGAAATATGCTATTAGTGGCACAAGAGTTAGCGACAAGACATAACTTGCTAGTAATGCAACGATAACTGTAGCCGGCATTACACGGATAAAACTACCCAAGACCCCAGTAACAAATAGTAATGGC
>CAZUNB010000040.1:3608-5773 GCA_964622235.1 uncultured Candidatus Saccharibacteria bacterium
TTCTTCCACTTGTGCGGCGAGTTCGCGCGTTGGTGTCAGCACCAATGCACGAATACCAATGCCGTTGTCAGCGTTCCTGATAGACTAGCAACAGCGACTTTCTTGGCAGCATCCTTGACAATAGGTTTAGTTTTTTTCTTATCTCGTCTTGCTGTATCAATAGCTTCAACCATAATAGTTGCATCGTCGACAAATAAACCGAGCGTTAATACCAGAGCAAATAAGGTAATGACGTTGAGACTATAGTCCGTAATAACGAAAAACAACATAACCGTAGCGATAACAGCGATGATAAAGACTGCCGTGACGGCCGAGGCTCGCCAGCCTATTAATAGTGCACTAATAATCATAACTACCACAACGCCAGTCAGAATATTCTCTTCCAACGAACCAACTTGTTTTCTAATGGTTTTAGCAAAATCACCAGTCGTACTTAATGCGAAACCATTAGCGGCATCTTCTGCTTTGCTGTCTTTTTTCACTTGAGCTATCTCATCACTCAAATCAAGAACATCTACACCATCGGCTCGTTCGACGCCAATAGTGATGGCGTCGTAAAAACGTAGCTCATCACCACGCACTACACCCACTGAATTAGCAAAGACTTGTTGATCGATAGAAGTATCAGTTCCTGGAATACTTAATGATTTAGTAATTCTTTTAACATCAGCTGACTTTATTTTGTTTGAGGCCTCTAATCGCTTAGCAACAACCTTGGCATAATCTTGCCGCTTTTCAATTGAGGCATTGCCAAGATTATAAACGCTAATCAAAGCATCATACTTATTAAGATACTTCGACGGATCAAGCGTTGTATATTCAACCTCACCAGAGAAATTGAGCCCTTTTAAAGTTTTTTCAACCAGTTCGGTTCCTTGCTTTGGATCAGTGTCATCTTTAAATGAAACAACTGCAGTTAGCGAGCCTTGGTTGCTAGTAGTCTGCACACTATCGACAGAACTATTATTCTGTAATTTTTTAGTTAATGGAATAGCGATATTTTTATCTAGCTGATCTGCTGTCTGGTTGAAGTCGAAAGCATTAACGATAGTCAGCGGAGTTTGCACTGCTGGAAAACCCTCACGAGGCAACACTGCAATATACGCATAAATTCCAGCCCCGATTAATGCTGCTAAAACTACCGAGCTCGAACGCCAATGCTTCACTACTCCATAGCAAAATGTGGCAACTCTGTCTCTCATAGAACTCCTATACTTTTTGGAAATGATAGGTTTATATAATAACATCTATAGACCTAATAATAAAAAACGTAACCAGTACTTCCTTCTAACTAACGATTTTGACCGGGACTAGCTCCATACTAATACGAGAGTCTTCACCTAAACCATAGGCACTAAAAGTTGGCTCTGCATTACGAGCGAGCAACTTAAATAGCGAATAACGGATTTTGTGGTGACGACGTTCACCATCATCAATAATTAATCGTTCTTTACTGACATATATTAACCAATCTTTCATGTCATCATTAGATGTTAAGTCTTTATTTTCGCTAATCCATTGAACTGTTCGCTCAAGATTAGGTGTCTCCATATAGCCAAAATTTGCCGTTATTGAAATCATCGAGGAGTTGGTCGCTTCGTCATTTTCAAATATTGTAATTTTGTAACGATCATCCTCTTCAATGTATGGTTCTTCGAGTTGAGCTACTGTTAATATAATCAAATGATCTGGCAAAATATGATATCGATCAACGAACATATTCAATAAATGGGGAGCAAGTTGGTTGGACTCATGAGCTTCTTTGGCGGTCAACATCAACACAGATCGAGGAAAACTAGTTTTACCTTTTTTCTTCAAGTCCAAAATTTCTTGCATAGTTCTGCTCTCGTTACTTTCGCCAGCAGCAGCAATATGTTTGCGGCCCCAACGCCAGGTACTCATAATCGCAAAACCAACAACCGCAATTTCAATCGGTACATAGCCGCCCTGCAAAAACTTCAAAGAGTTGGCAGCTAGAAAAGTAATTTCAATTAGCAGTATAGAACCAAAGACCCCAGCAGAAGCAATCTTGGGCCATTTCCACTGCAAATTTGACAGAACTATCATGCAAAGAGAGGTCAGAACCATATCAATTGCTACTGCAAGACCATATGCAGCCGCCATGCTGACCGGGTTCAATGTATCCCGGTCAGCATATGGAGAAT
>CAZUNB010000040.1:5783-9400 GCA_964622235.1 uncultured Candidatus Saccharibacteria bacterium
GCCAAAAGTGATTACCAAGACTATACAGCCAAAATATAACAGCCAATTGATGGCTGGAACATAGATTTGCCCCTGGTGATCAGAACTTGTATTGATGATTTTTAACTTTGGCAGATAACCAAGTGCAATCCCTTGAGATGTTAAGCTGAAGGCTCCTGAAATTAAAGCTTGTGAAGCGATTATCGTTGCAAAGGTTGCTAAGATAACCATTGGAATCAGAATAACTTCTGGAACCATACTAAAGAACACATTTTGACCAACCACCTTTTGGGAAGATAGTAAAAAAGCACCTTGTCCAAGATATGCCAAAATTAGCATAGGGTAAACAACTGAAAACCAACTAATCCGAATCGGCTTCTTGCCAAAATGACCCATGTCCGCAAACAGCGCTTCACCACCGGTAACAACAAGCATGACAGAACCGAGGGTTAAGAAAATTTCGTGGATTGGTGTAATTCTAAAAAAATTAAACACATGGTATGGATTTAGCGCGGCAAGAACACCTGGCTCAATCATAATTTGGCGGAAGCCCAGTAACCCGATAGAAATAAACCAAACCAAAATAATCGGTCCGAAAAGCTTTCCAACGACACTGGTCCCCTTACTCTGGATAGCAAAAAGTCCAGTTAGAATAGCTAATGTAATCGGAATAACGAAGGGCTCGAGCCCTGGCGCAGCCACCTTTAGACCTTCGACTGCTGAAAGCACGCTTATTGCTGGCGTTATTAAACCGTCCCCAAATAAAAGCCCAGCCGCTAAGACAAGAGCTGTAGTCAAAAAACCTATTACTGGTTTTTTATATTTCCTAAGCTGTGCGAACAATGAAAAGACGCCACCCTCACCATCATTGTCAGCACGTAGAACCAACAAAACATACTTAAGCGAAACTATAATCGTTAACGCCCAGAACACCGTGCTGATCGCACCTAGAACAAATTCAGTGGAACGGTTGCCATTAGCATGTAGCAATATTTCATTGACAGCATATAATGGACTTGTTCCTATATCTCCATAAACAACACCGAGTGCTCCAAGCGAAAGCCCGAATAGTCCAATTTTTTTGGAAGTTTTACTCACTTAAGCCATCCTTCTCTTTCTCACTTAGAGAGATTAAAAATATTTAATTAGTATCTGCTTATCATTTTAATTAATCAAGTAAAATTTATTATGACACTCAATCAAGCTGCTAATAAAAAGGCAAATGAGCTCTATCTTCACTGTCACTAGTTTGATGTATTTTTTATAGTAATGTTTCTCATTATTTAAACCTCAACTCAAAACATCTCTGGAATTAGTAAAACTATTTATCGAAATTTAATGTAATTTGATTAAAACAAGTGGAATAACCATAACGAGTATCCAATACTAATTATCTTCTTGAGGGCTAAGTTTTTAAGAATTTCTGCATCTCATTTAGCTAAGACACAACTCTAAAAATTTAAAATAAAAGGTATATACAATTAATTGATTAGGAAAACTTATAGTCCTTTCAAATTATTAAGATGGTCATCTGACAATTTATGGAAGTAGTTTTTCAGGATTGGATGCGGTTGGTTCAGCCGAAATTTTTTGCACTTTATTTAATTTGCCTTCAATAAATCGGCTTTTAGACGAAGCACTTTCTAATTTATTGCTAGCTTCTTGCAGTTTCTTCTGTGTGGCAGAAAGTAGATCACCAAATATACCAAAATGTTTTTGCACTTCGCTAAGAGTAGTCCAAACTTCGCTAGTTCGTTTTTGTATAGCGAGACTACGAAAGCCCATCTGAAAAGCATTTAGGAGCGCGGAAATTGTAGTAGGCCCAGCAATAACCACACGATATTTTTTCTGTAGCGTAGCAATGAAGTCAGCTTGGCGAGCAACTTCAGCATATAAGCCTTCAACTGGTAAATACATGATGGCGAAGTCAGTAGTATTAGGCGGATCGATATATTTGCTTTGAATTTTTTTCGCCTCAACCTCAAGTTGGTTAAGTAAAGCCTTTACACTACTCTTTACTAATTCAGGGTCGGCTGTACTGCTTGCTTCGACAAGCTGTTCATACCGATCGAGCGGGAGTTTAGCATCAATCGGTAAGAATAATTTTTTGTCGTCGTCATCTTTGCTCGGAATCAAAATCGCAAACTCAACTCTGTCATTACTGCCCTGTTTCGTGGGAATATTTTCCTCATATTGTTCTTGGGTCAAAATCTGTTCAAGCAAATTAGACAGCTGCACTTCGCCCCAAGTTCCGCGCGTTTTAACATTACTTAAAACTTTCTTCAGGTCACCGACCCCACTAGCAAGACTCTGCATTTCTCCCAACCCTTTTTGTACACGTTCGAGGTTGTCGCTAACTGACTTAAAGCTGGTTTGTAGACGTTTCTCCAGAGTCGTTTGTAGTTTTTCGTCAACCGTTTGACGCATTTTCTCTAGTTGTTCAGTATTATCCTTTTGTATTTGGTGCAGTTTTGTCTCAACCGAATTATTCAATCTCTCAAATTGAATTGAAACATTTTTATTGAAACGATCAAGATTTTGAGTTACTTCATTTCTCGATGATGTATTGGATTCGTTACTTTCACGCCGACTACGCTCAAATTCATCACTAATAAACTTTTGGATCTCACTGTTATCTCGACTTGGTTTATTGATTTTACTAAAAATAAAAATCAGAACAATAAAATTTAAAATTGTCAGCGTAAGCACTATATATTCCACGTTTAAGACCCTCCGACATTAAACAGTTGTTGAATGGCCGAAACAATCAAATCGAACCCAATAGCACCAATAAAAAATCCGTTTATACGAAGTAAAATCTGCAAATTTGTATCCATAGCAGCCTTAAATACAGACGTTGCATGCTCTCGGATTGCCGCAAGCATGGTTACTACAGCAAAGACTAGTGCCATAACTGCACCTATCATCAGCACCGCCGTCAATGAGCCGAAACGGTTGCCCATTAAAATCGCTAAGGCAATCGTTGCGGAGCCAACCATGTACGGAAGTGCGACCTGACTAGCTATCGAATCAATTTTGCCTTTGGTATCGATCATAGCCTGATCACCCTGCAGGATAAACTTCAATGCAAAAGCCACCAACAACACACCACCAAAAAGTCGGAAACTGCTGAATCTAATCTGAAAGATATCTGTGAAAATAAAAGCACCAAAAACAGCAAATGTCGCAAAAACCACGAATGAAATTAAGCTTGCCTTACGTAAAACTCGCAAAAAAGTATCGAATCCTAACTCTCTTTTTAGCGGGATTACATACACGAACAACGCAATCGGATTCATCAAAACCAGAAAATACAAAATATACTGAAGCATACAACCATGCTATCACGCTTACGGTTCTCGAGCGATGTTTTATTAGAGATTTACTAGTGTCGAGAAAAGCTGGAAAATCGACCACAAGCCAACGGCCACACCGAGAAATCTTCGCCAAAGACTATCGCCCTTAAACAACTCCAAGTACGACCAATACACTAATGCCACCGAAACTAGAATGGAAAAGTACTGACTCCACGGCTTTTCAATCAATTTGCTTATTATCATAAATCCTAATGCAACAAAAAGCGGCGGATTAGGAAATTGTCCAATGACAATTTTCCCATCTTTACCTCGAAATATCTT
>CAZUNB010000041.1:0-9102 GCA_964622235.1 uncultured Candidatus Saccharibacteria bacterium
TATTTTCATCATAAATTCCTTATTATTATATCGGTCATATAAAAAAAGTTATTTTAACTTGAACTTGTTGAAAACGGCCTTGAAAGATATTCCAAGCAAAAAAATGCTAATCGCCAAAACAGCGAATGCTAAATATTGAACGACGCCCGCAGAATATTCTTCATTAAAAAGACTGAAGAACATCAAAATTACCCCGATAAGATTCAGAGATATAGCTACGGCAAATATTTTTGATTCTTTTGTATTCATATTTTTCATTGTATGATTCCCTTGTATTACTTCTTTCATTAGTTATACCTTCTATTATCAGCGACCACAAGCGAATATCAGACAACCGCTTTATATTCGATAAATAAGCCATGACTCTATAACTCAATTTTCTCGAGTCGTGCCTTGTTAGCCCACTCATCAGCCAGTTCGTTGCCATCAGTTCCAACATGCGCTTTGACCCATACAAGTGTCGCCTGAGAGTTTTGGTAAAGCTCAAAAGCCTCCTGCACAAGGTCGAGGTTCTTTATCGGACCAGACTTCTTCTTCCATCCCTTGGCAGACCATCCTGGCGCCCACTTAGTCAAAACATTAATCCAGAATTCGCTATCGGTCTTAATAGTTACCGGCTCGCCATCAGCCAAAGCCATCGCAGCAATCAGCGCCTGCCCTTCCATGCGGATATTAGTCGAATCTGGAGCAAAACCATAAGCAACTGGACCTTTGTCTTCAACTACTGACCAACCACCAGGGCCTGGATTTGGACTGCAGCTTCCGTCAGTATAAAAAATCTTCATTGCTATAGCTTACCATCATTAAGCATAATCGCGCAGCAGTCTTTTGGCTGTTATAGTACTTGCATGGATAAGCAACAAGCTCAGTCATCACTGACTAAATACCAGTTTCGAATTTTAGGATTTATATCTATATTAACGCTTAGTATTGGTACAATTTTTTATCATATAGTCGAAGATTTGAACTGGGTTGACTCAGTCTATTTCAGCACAATTACGTTAACGACCATCGGTTATGGCGACATCACACCAAAAACTGACATTGGAAAATTATTCACCGTTTTTTATGTAATCATCGGAATTTCAATTATTGGTGCATTTATTAATGCCATACTACGTCGTGGAGCAACAAGAAATGACAAAAAACATAATTAGTAACAGTGTATTTTGTAGATACTTTAATTTTTTCAAAATTAATCAGCATAACAAATAATTCATTTTATCTAGAAAAATTACTTATTTATTGAATTTTTTTCACTAAAAGTGAATACTATCGTACGCCCAGTGTAAAAGTGCCTGGCGTTGTCGACGCCTACAAGCCAAATCACCTTTTTGGCAGTTCTTCTCAATCTGTGCGATATGACGTTTCATTTGCCACCAACGTTTAATCTGTATTTCATCCATTTCTGGCACTCGTCGACCTTGATAGTAGCGGAAATACCACTGAACCCAGCCAAGCGGATCAATATCAAAAATCCATCCTTTTCGTTGCCATTCTTCTCTACTTTGTGACGCATTCACTTCAAAATAATTCAGCATTTTATCGGTTTTAGTAAAATTCATTTTTACATTCTTAAACCAACCCTTTGGAAACTCTTCAATATCTTTTGCGGCAAAATAATTCCCACCAAAAATCCCCAGTTCAAGCATTTGTTTTGGTGTTAGTTCAGGTTGAAATCCTTCGTTTTTATTCGTCTTCATAGAATGATTATATACAATTCTGTAATCTAAAAAATTAAAAATGATTGACTCAATAGTTTACTATAGGTATACTACCGAAAGTAACTAAGGAGATATTACATGAAAATCAATAAAGAACTGAATGCAGCTAAATTACTACTGCCATATTTATTCATAATGCTAGGAACAAACATTCTGCTGCATATTTTCATAGCCGTTCGTGGTAATAACATTGATATAGAGTCACAACTCTTTTTAGCGATTATAGCAATCTATTATATTTATTTTAATCAAATCAAAGCAAACAAACCTTTAAGTAAGATACGCTTTGGCAAACTAGTAGGTCATTTTATCGGCTATCTTATAGTTAATCTGGGTTATTTCATACACGCTTACGTACTGTTAATCTCAGACAGTGATGCGATTAAATTTGGTGGTGGTCGTATTGCCTTAAATCCAGGGTGGTTTGGTGTGCTGTTTGGCATGGCTACTTTTTGGGGAATCGGATTACTCATCCATACAATCGCCAGCGTGGCTTCACGTGGCTACGAGGATTTATCAAGAAAATGACAGAAGAAGAAGAATATTTAAGCGAGCTTGTTATCAGCTGGCAACAAAACTATAAAAAGAGCCTCACTACCCTGTTACTACTCATGGCAGTAAAAGAAAAACAGCTTTGGAGCAAAGAAATTATATTAAAAATTGATAATATATCTGTAGGTAAAATTGAAATAGATGAAAAAAGTTTATACCGAGCATTGCGTAGATTAGAAAAACTCGAACTAGTTAAGCACACTACAAAAAAAGCTGAAAAAACAGGCGCTAAGCGAAAATTCTATAAAACGACTGAGCTTGGATTCAAATTCATCGATAGCGTAAACCATATATTAATCGACCTAACTAAAATCAACTAGGGTTTGTAGCCTATAGATTTACTAAATCTTTAATATTGATACGCTTTTGTGAAGCATCATCGCGATTTCTGACTGTTACAGTGTCATTTTCTAGAGTTTCGAAGTCGATGGTGACACACTTCGGCGTGCCGATTTCGTCGTTTCGGGCGTAGAACTTACCGATATTACCGCCACTGCTCCAGTCGACATTACCGTGTTTTGCCTGCAGCTTTTCATACACTTCGCATGCTTTCGCTACTAGCTCTGGCTTATTACGAGCAAGCGGCGTTACCGCCATTTTAACAGGAGCGATTGATTCTGGGAGTGCCAGCCACGTTCGGCCATCTTCTTCTTTGTAGGCAGCTGAAAGAACTGCAAGCAAGGAACGATCGATACCGAAAGTTGGCTCGATTACGTGCGGTGTGTAAGCTTCGCCACCACCTTTTGGTCGGTATTCAAGCTTGGCGCCACTTTCTTTGGCGTGGTTGCTCAGGTCAAAATCAGTTCTATAGGCTACGGCGCCGATTTCTTTCGTACCAAACTCAAATTCGTATTCAAAATCTACGGTACGATTGCTGTAGTGGGCACGATCGGCTTCTGGAACTTCAAGCTCATGAATCTTTGATTTTTCTAGCCCAATTGACTGACACCAATCATAAAAACGCTGCATCCAGTTTTCGAATTCAGTTTCCCAATTTGCTTCCTCAATAAAATATTCTAACTCAGCAATTTCAAATTCACGTACGCGGAAAATAAACTCTCGAGGACTGATTTCATTACGGAAGGCTTTACCAATCTGAGCCATACCAAACGGTATATCTGGATAAAAACTATCGACAACATTTTTAAAATTAACAAACATACCTTGGGCGGTTTCTGGACGTAAATATGCCATAGAATCTTCGCTTTTGATTGGACCAACAGAGGTTTCGAACATCATGTTGAACTTACGGACTTCGCTAAGCGAATTTTTATCTGGGCTTTTTATGCCTTTATCTTTAATGACTTGATCCATCTCATCAAAACTCATAGCCTCGGCGTTTTCAATACCATTTTCCTCGAGTAAGTGATCGGCTCGATAACGTTTTTTAGTAACTAAATCTTCGACTAACGGATCAGCAAAACCGGCGCCAGTATGGCCACTCGCCTGCCAGACTTTTGGGTTCATCAGAATCGCAGAATCCAAACCATACATATCCGAACGATCTTCAACGAAAGTTTTCCACCATAAATTCTGCAAATTACGCTTTAGCTGAACACCAAGTGGACCGTAATCCCAGGTACCAGCAAGTCCACCATAAATTTCACTACCTTGATATATGAATCCTCGGCGTTTAGCGAGGCTAGAAAGTTTTTCTAAAGTTGCGTTATTACTCATAGCTACCAGTATACGTGACTTCTCTACATCTCTCCAATTTGGAATATAAACTGTTCTTAAAATAAACGTAGTTTTTATCTAATTTCAACTTTGATAGAAAAGTTAAGTAAATCAATCTATTTCGATCTACTTTTGCTGCCAAAAGTAACAAAACCACTGAGCTTATCGTCGCTCTTTATGAACTCATTGTTATTCTTACAATCGTCTGCGGAACTCGCAACCATTCAACTGCTACCAAGCAGTTGAATGGTTGCTCAAACAGTCCTCGACTGGGTAGATTTGTAATAATGACATTCGTTCTTCAGGAGACTCCTCTTTTATGCCCAGACCCGACCCCGAAAATAAAGTGACTTTCGGACTAAGTCGAGCATCTGAAACAACCGAGAAAAACAGACGGTTTATTGTCTTGAGTGATGAGGACAGTCTTTAGACCGAACTGAAGTGGAGTTTTGTAGGAACCCAAGTGATAAGTTGTCTGTTGTTCATCGTGTTGTTGAAGTTTTGCTCGAGAGTTTTGTATTACTTTGCCGGTGTAAAGTAATGAGTTAAAATGACAAATTAATTTTTTATTTTGTTTTACTTGCTGGTGTGAAATTATTAGATTAAAGCAAATATAAATAAAAACTTTAACTTGTCTGGAATTCAAAGAATTCAAACAGGACGCTTCTTGTTCGATCGAGACTAGCAGTCAAATTACTGATGTTCTTCAGATTTGCTAAAGGTTGTGAACGCAACAAGCGCCAGGCTTTTATATCGTCTGCACGAAACTCATAACCACTATTCGCCTCTGTTGGGATAAATACCCCGTCTTGAACACTAAATTTATATAATAAATCAGCCGCTAAGACTACATCATTGGCATCATATTCTAGATTTGGTGAACTGCCTTGACTTGCCAAAATCTGCATCTGCAACCACATTTGTGGTAGATTAGAGTTCTCAGCTACATTATTCAAGATTTCAAAACAACTCAGCAATGGTGCAAATAATTCAGCACCTTCACCGTCTTCGATCAGCTTTTCAATACGTTTTAAAAAGTAAAAGGCTATTTGTGAACGATCATAATTACGTATTAGATTCGGAAAATCTTTCAGATTACGCGCAGAACGAACAATCCCCATCTCACGATTTGGGCTTTTCAAAATAGTAAGTTGCTGTAAGGCGAGCGGTTCAATCCCAGAAGCAATTTTCGACTTCGCTTTACGGACTCCTTTAGCAATTGCGCTAACCTTACCATTCTCCTCTGTTAAAATTGTCAAAATACGATCACTCTCTTGATAGTTGACTCGTCGTAAAACTAGAGCGCGTGTATTGAATTGATCACTCATAACTTTTCCATAATCGATTTGATACTCTTACTAAAAACAGTTGGTGGAAATTTTGATTTTTCAAAAACTTCACTAACATTTAGTTCTCGTAGTTGTTTAGAAAAACCACCAAGCTCAATTGAGCTGAGGATAATTACTGGAATCTGCGCTAAATCTTCATGGCTTTGCAGCTCATATAAGATTGATAGTGCATTATGCTTTGGCAAGAAAAAATCGAGAATAATTAAATCAATTGTAAACTCATCACAAACATCAAGAACGATCTGCGCAGATGCAGCTCGATGAACCGTTGCTGAGTATTCTTTTTCAAGTATCTGTGCATACAAATCTGCTAACCACTCATCATCATCGACCAGTAAAATATTAAGCATTTTCATCTGGGAAAAGCTCCAGTTGTTCAGCACGCGGCAATGTCAAACTAAAAATTGTTTTTTTGTTCATACGCTTTACCTTGAGGTGTGCACCGATTTTATCCGCTAATTCAAATGCTAACTGTAGACCTAGCCCATTACTGTCGGCTCGCGCCATCATCGGACGGTGGATGGTTCGCTTCTTATCTGATATTTGTTTCAACTCTTTACCGCTGACCCCATCACCTTCATCGACTACTTCAATCTGTACAATATCTTTTGTCGCTTTTAGCCGAATAGCTATCCGGCTTTGTTTTGGCGAATATTTACTTGCGTTATCTAGCAAATTTCGAAAAATCAGACGAGCTATTTCAGGATTAACATATGCCGGTGGAATTGATTTTCTAGTAATAGAGATTTTTTGCTGTCGTGACCCTAAAACAACCTCATAATCATCAACCACCGAGTTAACCATAGTGTTGATATTAGTAATTGACGATTGAGTCTGTCGATTCTGTGCAGCCAATAACATAGCTTCAAGCATCTGTATCTGCTGGGCTAGTGACTGCTTAAGTCGTTTAATTATTTGTTGATTCTTGGTCTCTTCTACTGACAGAACATCGAACCCTGCCTGTAGATACACCAGCCCGCTTTTGAGCTCATGCGCTATCTTTGCCGCGAACCGCCAATCTACCTCCGAATAC
Source organism: uncultured Candidatus Saccharibacteria bacterium (assembly GCA_964622235.1). GTDB lineage: Bacteria > Patescibacteriota > Saccharimonadia > Saccharimonadales > JAGPDM01 > CAZUNB01. The sequence goes on from CAZUNB010000041.1 coordinate 6,336, forward strand.
TCAGACTTTTGCATACAACCAGTCTAGCAAAGCCAAGGCATCCATGCAGCTAACGATTAGAAAACTTATTGGGAAAAACTTAACGAATCGACAATTTGATTGAAATCAGCTAAATACTGCTCAGATTCAGTAGTTAAAACTAGAGTTTTATCACGAATTGGTAGAACGATAATTGAACCACGATCATCAGGGGTTATCTGTCCGTCAAGACGTACACCCTGAACGTTGGCAACCGTAATACTACTACCGTTAAGGTCGCCCTTCTGTACTTGGTTGTCAAACTTAGCAACTGATTCTGGGTAAAGCGCATCAACAAGCTGTATGTTGAATGCATATGATCTTGAACCAGCATTTGCTGTTTCAATAATCTTTGGGTGAAAGGTTCCATTAATCTGCGTTGCAGCACGCTCATTTTCTTCTACCATACCACTCCATGTTTTCGGGTAACTAAACTTAATATTACTCAATACAGACGGCGATGCGTATTCACGGCGGGGCTCTTTCTCTCGTTCGATATACGCGGCTTCAAGCTCCTCTGCTTGAGTTTTTTTTGCAGCTTCAACTGCGCTAGCAACTTTGACATTCAGGTTGTTTGTCGCGTCGCTGAACTGTGAATAAAAGTAAATGCTCGCGCCAGCTCCAACTAAAGTTGTCAATGCTAGCAAGATTACCGGAATAATCAGCTTAGACATACCATTTTGATTGTGTAGTTTCATAGCGATATCATACACAAAAGCATGAGCGTATTGCAATAGACTGGCTTCTCCACTGTAGAAAAAACCATTTTCTTAAGACAATCTAAAATAGATTAGTTGACTTCGCTAATAAACGATATCAATAGTTGTAAAGAAACACCCCATTTTTTTCTCTACTGGCTTTCTTCGTTGGTAGATTATAGGCAATACATGCAACTCGCTGTGTTTTTGATTCTTTTTCAAGTTTTTTTTCAAGTTTTCCGATAAATCTACTATCCAGAAAAACGACAATCGCATCTGCTTTAGATAAATCTTCATAGAAAAAATTTCTTAATTTTATTGTAATATTTTTCCGCTGCGGTAAGCATAGTATTATCGAGAAAAACCACAAAACAGGATTAATCTCATAGCCAATCGCTTTTGCCCCCAAAGAAGCTGCCTGTCGTAACATTCGTCCATCTCCACTGCCGAGATCAATAAACGTCTCTCCTTTTTGGAGCTCCAACAGTTCAAAAACGGCTTTTTGATTTACTTTATGTACTGGCACATAGGGAGCCCCGAATAAAATTGAGCTCAATAGGAAAAATGCCACAAACAGCATTATTGCTGTTATCATAGCGATGAGTCGTTTTGGTCTTGTGACAGTTCCTCAATTTTTTGGGTAGTATCAGACAACTCTTTTTTCAGCTCGGTAATCAGCTTCATGGCTGATTGTAATTTTTTAGTTGAGGCTGACAAACTAACCTCCTCACCCTCAAACCAGTCGAGCAGTTCCTGTAGTTCATTCATTTTATCTTCGAATGTTTTAGCTGTTTTTTGTGACATTTATAATCTCCGCGTTAATTATACCATCTGATAGCTCGACACTAATATTTTGTGACTTATTAATACTTCCAATCGACTCTACGAACTGGCCACCTTGCGAGACAAGCGCAAAACCCCGTGCCAAACTTCGCTTTGGGTCGAGCAAGCGCAACTCTCGCTCGAAATGGCCCAACACGTCGGCGCGACTTGTCGTAAATTGCCTTGAAGCATAAATTATTTGTTTCTTCAGATGCGACACTCGCTGATTCAATTCATTTATCGGAATTAAGTGCGGTAACTTTTGAATTGCTCGTTGCAATACCTCACGGTGACTATCCAGCTGAAATTGAAGCGAATCAAAAACTGCATCACGACTCTGCTCAAGCTCATAAAGTACGTCGTCACGACTCGGCGTTGCTAAAACCGCGGCATGAGTCGGTGTTGAAGCCCGAACATCCGCTGCCAGTTCCGCCAGGCACGTGTCGCTTTCGTGCCCAATCCCGACCACAGTCGGTGTTCGGCTCGTAGCAACGGCACGGATGACGGACTCATCATTAAAGCTAGCCAGATCTTCGGCTGACCCACCCCCACGGGCGACAATTAAAACATCAATCGGTCTCTGGTTAAGGCGTTGTATTTGCCTGTCTATCATTTCGGGTGCTCGCTCGCCTTGCACCTGCGTATCAGCCAGAATAATTATCGCCAGCGGCCAGCGCTCTTCAAGTCGTTTCAGCATATCGGCGGCCGCAGCTGATTTACGAGCCGTAATAATACCGATGGTTTCTGGGTAATCAGGAATAGGACGTTTGCGATCTTCGTCGAAAACACCTTCAGCACTAAGCTTCGTTTTTAAAATCTCAAAAGCACGATTCAGCGCGCCTTCACCGAGAGGTCGAATATATTTTGCCGTTAAACTAAAACGGCCTTTTTGGGTCAGCTTTGGTTTGGCGCTAATCTGTACCTGCATACCAACTTCAACATTTTTTGGAAAATTAACTAAAGGCATCATACATTCGACCACTGATGTTTTATCTTTCAAGCTGAAAAATACCAGTTGGTTTCGCCATGGATTAGCCTGCGTGAGCTCGCCATGGACTAAAACTTCTGGATAGGCACCATCAAGCGTCATATTGACGAGTGCAATAAGCTCCGAAACTGATAGATCTAGTATATCCATGCTCTTCATTATAATAGACCTGTCACCTAATTTTTGTAATATTAAGCAGCGTTATCTGGTGGCAATGTGCTCTCATGTTGATTAGGTACTA
>CAZUNB010000042.1:0-7861 GCA_964622235.1 uncultured Candidatus Saccharibacteria bacterium
TGATGCCTGTGACACTTTTACCAATCCTGAGAGATCCCCCTTACGATCTTTTTATTGGAGACGAGAGAGCACAGCGGAAATTGCTGCGTCAAGGATTGACCGAGCTAGCTCAGGCTGGAGCTCTGCTTACTCCAAAGTCAGTGTTTGCTAGCCCAAATGAAAAATTGTTACAAGTATTTAGATATAGAACCAATCGGGTAACGAGCGTATTCGATTTAGACGATTTATCGCACGCTACACCGAACTCATTTGAAAATGTAATAACTACACATAAAAGGGTTAATATCCCTGAATTAGGTCCACGTAATGTAGAGACAACACTAACTAACAACATGGACCATCCTCTTTATATGTCTTTTGGATTTTCAGAACCTGGAGAGCCAAAGGAACTGAATTATCATGTGTCATTTGATTATTTATTTTACGATGGTTATCGAAATAGGATAACTGATAAAAGAACAAATTGGGAGGATCGATACCGAGGTGAGGAAATATTTGCAGGTATGGTAGTGTGGAAAGCAAAACCGTTAGAAAGTCCTCATGATGAAGAAAGGTTTTTAGAGATACCCGATGGTCTTAAGGGCGTGTTTAGTTCACTAGCTTCGGATTTACTGCATGAGTCTAGCCAGCCAAGTCCGCAAGGAACAAATGGGTAGAACTCCAGGCGGTAGAATCGCACAACTTCTAGGTCGCTTTAGTTGACCCCGATATCTACTTTTTAGATTCTAATTTATCTAGTTTGAACTGAGTATATCTTTCAGCGGCGAGACGTGTGAGGGCTTCGTCCTCATCTTTATTGACAAATTTCATAGCTCCGCCAGTCAATGGATGGATTTCTGAGAGTTGTTCGTGCATTGTTTTTACCAATGCTCGATAGGCTGGATGGCCTTGTGGGGCTGTGCGAAGTTCCATGAAGTGGAAAGCTTCACGAGCGTTGAAAGAGATTTTCCAACGCATACGGTGCCCCATGAGAGTGGCGTATTGTGCTTGATCATAGAGGCCTAACGCTTGAAGGCGACTGAAAAGATGCTGGCTCAGCTCAAAAGCTTGGTCATAGGCTTCGGTTAATTTAGCATCTTCAATCAATTTCGGTGTTTCATAACCATAACGAGGTGTTAGTTTCTGCCATTGAAGACCTTCAACCATGCGATGGCGCTGTAAATCGCGGAATATACCATAGTCACACATCAAATCCCAGTTGTATTCGATGTGCTCGAATGCACGACCAGGTTTATGTCGTCGGTTAAGTCGCTCACCGACATAAGCGTTATATACTTCAAGTTTTTTATCATAGCTCCAATCGGCTACTTCTTTCTGTAGCTCAACGAGCGACAGTTCGGAAGCTTCATAAAGAATATAAGGCACGACATCAAGTTCGTTACGCATAGAAGTGCTTACTAAATGTACATCGCGTTTATCATCGCTGTAGCCCGTATTAGACAGTAATCTTTCGGTAACTTCCGCGACAGCCGTCCTTGTGTTGGCTCGATAGGCTTGCATTGCGCCACCACGACTTGGTTTATCGGCTCGCTCTAGGAATGTTGCTGCTACGGTGCGACCAGCTTCGAGTAAATCTTTTCCAGTTGCTCGGGATTCTTCTAACTCATCACTCATTAAGTGCATAACTAAGCTTTCATAGGCTTGTCCACTCGCGTATAGTCCAACAGTTGATGTTGTGGCAACCGGAAGCATCGCACGTGCAACATCACAAGCCTGTGCACGGATTGCACCTTTCCAAGCGATGTCTCGCTCTTCTTTCGGAGTTTCGTCGCGAACTGTTATAAAATCAGTTAGTTCGTGAACGACAATCGAATAAATATCAAAGATCTGATTCAGTGTTTCGTTATAAATTTTAGTGGTTGATTCATTAAATTCTGTTGGCGTATAGTAGCGGTATTTGCCTTCCCTAGTTTTGCGGTCGTAATAAATATATCGGGTTGACTGCTCAAGATATGCGGCCAGTCTGCCCCACTCAAGTTTTTTTGTCAAAAGGTTACTAGCATTTTCTACAACGGCATGAATCCCCGTTAATTGTTGCACTGAATCATCGCCATAGGCTGTAATTACTCGTCGCAACAATGAATCGTCTTTGCCTTCAATTTGGCTGAACTCGTCTAGAATTGTCACTCGCATATCATCAGCTCGGCGGCTTAACCGTGCCATTGCTGCTGCGATAGTAATTGGGCTGAGATTATTATTAAAAACATAGGCATCTTTATTTGGATTACTCAGCACATCGCCAAGCCACTGATTTCCAAGCTCGGTTGGCTGCATGCCATGCTCGGTTTTTTCAACGAATGGATTGTGCTTGCTTTTTTTTGATTTCTTTTTGTCTTCAGCAATCTCCTCAACCATAGCCCAGAGCTGGGTGGTGATACTGGCTTCAGTATCATTGGCGTTGATTAGTGGTAATTCAAGAAACTTGGCCTCTTTTAGATAGCCTTGACGTACGCGTTCATGGAAATCGTCTGATTGATTCTCAAAGTAGTCACTACCGCCACGTTTGTGGTTGCGTGCTCGTCGGATGTCGACCGGTGCATCTAAAATAACCGTTAAATCTGCTTGAGCTGCGGCTGCGTATTGGCTAATACGGCGCAGATTATCAATGTCGAGCCCTTCACCATAGCCTTGATAGACCACAGTAGAAATCCAGCTACGGTCGGCAATCACCCACCCACCATTGTTGATATGGGCAGCTACTTCACGCATTGTGTCGGCTCGTGCGGCGTTAAATGCTAGGACATTTGCTTCTGGGCTGCGACTAGTCGTGCTTTTCAAAACTTCACGAATTTTGTCAGCAAATTCTGTGCTCCCTGGTTCGCGTAAAATAACTGCTTTAATACCTAGCTTTTGAAAGAGCAAAGCTTGTATGTTTCGCGCCATAGTAGTTTTGCCACTACCATCTGCACCTTCGATTACAATATATTTGCCTTTAGCCATTGCTACCTCCTATATCTTCTGCGGTTTCTTACGTTCGTCTTTAAAAGCCTGTGGCAGCATTGATTCTGGCCGCCAATTTCTGACAATTTCTGACAAGTCAGAGTCTGAACTTTGTTGGTATTTACCACTCAGACTCGAGTATTCGCCTTGCACTGGACCGGTATGATAGAAAACAACCTGAGCAATCCGCTCGCCAACTGGAAGAACGACGCTGTCTCGTTTATTCATATTGTAAATTTCCATCGTCCAACGATTGATATATCCAGGATCACCCCATCCAGCGTCTAGACAGACAGCAACACCGTTTCTGCCCCAAGTACTTCGTGCTTGCATTGTGCTCGTACCTGGAGCTTTAATTCCGATAAATTCGTGTGTGTGTGCGAGAATACGTTCACCAGGTCGCAAGACAATAATCGGGTGGTCTTCAGGAATTCCAGGCATGAGGGTGCGACCGTTTTCGGCGCACCAAAGATTGTGAGCGGTTGAATGATGAGGTCCACTAAAGTAACGATTCACGTCTGTTTGGTCGAAAGGGTTATAAAGGCTGCGATCTCCATCCATCTCGGTCGAATAGTACCAATGGCCTAATGTTACATCGTAACTACTGCCGTTTACTTGTTTATCGTTGAAAGGATGAGCGACAATATGGCTATGCTGAATGGCGGCACGAATCTGCATATTACTATATACACCAAATTGCATCTGATCTTGATCCACTTTTACCTCGTTTTTGTCTCCCACCACGGATAGTACTAGTATAGGCGATTGCGAACGATTCTAAAAGCAGATTATTTAAATTTAGTAATGTAGTGAGTTCAGGACTTCAAGCAACGCCTGGAAGCTTGGGTCATCATTCACAACATTTGGGTTAACATTGACACCTTCTTTAAAGCTTAAAGTAATAAGATTGATATAGCGTGTATTCATGTCTGTAGAGATAATATTTTTTGAATTGTAAAAATATGTGGCTATGCTACGGTCGGTGCCAATAACAAAATTATAGCTAGTTGCTTTTGACGTTTTACATTCTTCTTCAGTCAAACAGTCGCCAACCTTAGTCTCCTTACGCAAGTCTAAAGTTTTAGGTTCATTAAACAATGTAAGTGAAAAGCTCTGAATAATTTCACAAGTTGCTTCATTACCTCCACACGGATCGAAACCACCTAATCCATTCATTCCATTTTGTAGTTCGAGGACGTAGTTTCCACTGGTTGCAGTTAGCTTTTCGGAGTTAAGGCCTTCTTCGAGGCCTGGTCCGTATTCATCCTTTAAGGTGACACGTTTTGGGTCATATTTGAAACTTAGCATCTCGTACTTCGAGGTGTAAGTTTTAGATTTTGATTTTTCCTTTTGAGCTGGCTTTTGCACAGTCGTTTCTGCTTTTTCGGAATCCGAAGCTTGGTTATTTTGAGTTATCAAGTAAAAAGCTCCAACAGCGACGACTAGCAAAATTATTTCAAACAAAGCGATTAGCATGTACTTAGTTGATTTCTTTATTGGATTTTTCATTTTTTTGACCTTATTATGTAATTCTTTAAACATAGCAGGTGCGTATAGAAATGTCACTAGTGTTTAACTGGGTATTGTGTTTTTTGATTAGCTGTAGCTTTTTGCTACAATTCTAATAATAATCATCAACGAAAAAAGGATAGAAATGCAACCAGAGAATAACAATCAAGCTAAACCAACCCACAACCAAGCCGAATCTGCTCCAGATCAACAAGGACAGACACAAACGTCAGATTTGTCACAGCAGATTGTCGATGATTATAACAAATTGTAGTTATGCTTAGCTTTGTAGTTGCGACTGACAAGAATGGTGTTATGGGTAGTAGCAACGGTGGTCTGCCCTGGGGTAAATCACAGAAAGCTGACCTGAAAAGGTATCGTGGGTTAACAGAACATCACACGATAATTATGGGACGAACTACCTTCGATGAACTACCTGAACCATTGCCGAACCGCCACCACACTGTTGTTACGCATGAACCTAAATCTAGCAGTGATGAGCACGTTGAATTTATGACTTTTGAACAAACCTTAAAAAAATATAAGGATTTCGATGAAGAATATTTCGTTATCGGCGGAAGTAAAATATTCGATTTATTCCTTCCCTACACTCGAACAATTTATCTGACAATTATAGATGCTGAATATGATGGTGATGTCTATTTCTCAAGTTTTGATAAAGCTGTTTGGAAGCAAGTATCTGAAAAGCACTTCAATTCAGATGAGAGAAATCTACATGATTATACTTTCTTAGAATACTCAAAAACAGATTGATTTTTAGTGTTTTGGAAATGTTTGAAACGTTAAAACAATCCAACCAACTGAAAGAAGTGCTTGACCACTAAATGTAATCCAGAATCCTAGGCTTCCAAGTGTTGCTGTGGCAGCTATAACTAGTATTGCATTGAATAAACAGGTCGTAAAAGCAGGCTTCTGTTCCGAGAATATTGTCGGTAAGAGAGCAGCAGATAGTAAATAGGCAATGATTGCTAAGATGGCGTCCTGCCACATAGCTATTTATTGCCTAAATAGAGTGAGCTCTCAGGGTCATTAATTATTTGCTGATAAGCAATTTTGTTAGTAGCGATAAATGACTTGTCTTTAAAGCTAGCATCACTGCCGTCAAGCCGCTTATAGACACCGCCTGCTTCACGAACAAGCAACATACCAGCGGCTCTGTCCCAATCCATATTACCGACTGGCATAGCAATTTTGATGTCAGTCCTACCAGCTGCAATCTCTACAAACTCGTTACCAGCTGAAAAAACAGAGTAGGTGTTCATGCTATGGTTTTTGAAATAGCTGAACGTTTCAATATAATTCCGGTCATCAAGGCTTCCAATAACTATGCCTTTCAACTCATCTAGCTTTCGATTACTGACACGAATTGGTTCGGAATTACAAAAAGAACCCTTGCCTCTTTCGGCAGAATAAAGTTTGTCAGTTAAGAAATCATAGATAAAACTAATCTCAACATCACCATCAACTATATAGGCAATCATACTAACACAGAACGGTTGCTGGCGAACGTAGCAGCCAGTGCCATCGATCGGATCGCATATCCAAAAAGGTTCAGTCAGATCAGGGTTATAGCCCAACTCCTCCCCTTGCAGCAACTCGCCGACATCAGCAAAAGCTGCTTTCAAATTTTGCTCTACCTTTGTGTCGATCTTAGTCAAAATGTCATTGGCATTTGATTTGGTCTCAAAATCTTTAGTACCATAGCCCGAACATAGTAGATTGCGTTGTGAAACTAGTATACTCGCTGCTTGTTTAGCTCGGATAGAGAAGTGATCAGGAACATATTTTATAGTTCCGTTTTGATCATCCACGTTCGGTTACGCTGCGAGGTTGATTTTAACGCCTGGCCCCATAGTACTGTTGATTGAAATAGACTTAACATAATCTGATTTAACACTAGCAGGACGGGCTTCTTTGATAACCTTTATGACTGCGTCAATATTTTGCGTCAACTGTTCGTCTTTAAAGCTTACTTTGCCGACGGCGAGGTGCATGATACCGGCTTTATCGACACGATATTCAACTCGTCCAGCTTTAGCTTCTGATACAGCCTTAGCAACGTCTTTAGTTACGGTGCCACTCTTAGGATTAGGCATTAAGCCTTTTGGACCAAGTAGTTTCGCAAAACGACCAAGTTTAGCCATATTCTCAGGTGTCGATACCAATACATCAAAATCTATTTCTTCGGCTTTAAGCTTATCTAGGAGATCATCAGCATACACGATATCTGCGCCAGCTGCTTTAGCATCCTTATGAAGGTCTTCAGCTGCAAAAACTGCAACGCGTTGAGTTTTACCATTTCCATTAGGAAGAACCATGCTACCTCGAATGTTTTGGTCAGCATGTTTTGGATTAACGTTTAAGTTCATGTGCAGTTCGATGCTGGCATCAAATTTAACGGTACTGGCTTTTTGCGCCATTTGTACTGCTTGGTTAACTTCATAAGTCTTAGTTCTGTCAATATCTGCAACTGCAGTCTGGAAACGCTTACTACGTCGCTCAACACGTGCACGTGGAATCGGTACGGGGCCTTTGCTAGCAACTACTTCACCTTCTTCGTTAGTAGATGGGTCGAGTTCACCGGCAGCTATCTTAGCCTTACGTTCTTCTTTAGCTTCTTCGGCTTCAGCTTCTTCGACAGCTTTTTTGCTGTGCTTCCCGGCTTTAGTGAATTTTTTATCTTCTGAATCATCTGTAGATTCTGGATTTGTTGAAGCTTCAGGTGACTCATCCGCTTGTTCAACATTTTTAATTGCCTCGGTTATCTCGGCGATTGTATTTTTTTCGGTTACTTTTAGTTTAAGCTTCTTAGCCTCTTCTAGTAATTCTGCTTTTTTTGCCATTATATATGACCTTCCTGTGGTTCAAGCGACATTATCGTCTCCCACACATTATTATATGTATTACATTATATTAACGTTTTTCTAAAAAAAATCAATCGGTAGGCTCATCCGTTAATAAATCTAGATCAGCAACTATATCGCTCAGAGTTTGTTTTGCTGGCGGTTCCACTGGAGGTTTATCTTGTTCTTCAAAGAATTTATCATAATCTTTTTCTACACCTCGTAATGCTCGCTCTCTCATTTCTTCAGGAGATGATGGACCGATTAGATTATCTTCCATTTGCTACTTCTCGACTTCAACGCCCATGCTTCGAGCAGAGCCAGCAATTTGAGCTTTAGCTGCTTCGATGTCATTGGCGTTAGTCTGACTCATCTTCATCTCAGCAATTTCAGTCAGTTGGGCTTGAGTCAGTTTCCCGACTTTATCTTTTTGTGGAACTCCACTACCCTTTTTGATGCCTAATGCTTTACGGATTAAGTCGTCAGCTGGAATACCGCTGGTAGTGAAAGTAAAGGTACGATCATCAAAAATGTTCATTTTTACCGTT
>CAZUNB010000042.1:7871-8991 GCA_964622235.1 uncultured Candidatus Saccharibacteria bacterium
CTTGACCTTTAAGATCTGAGGTTCGTTCATTGTACTGGCTGATAAAGTCCTGCGCTTGGAGGCCATGCTGACCAAGTGTTGAACCAACTGGTGGCCCAGGGGTCGCATTACCAGCTGGTACGCGGAACTTTACTCGTGCCGATATTTTCTTTTTCTTCTTTGCCATCTAAAAACTCCTAAATTTGCATTGTATTGAATATAATTGAAGCTATATTCATGTTTGTTGCGTAACATATATATTTTACCGAAATATATGGATATTACAAGTTATTTAAATATAGTATTGACAATACAGAATATAAATGTTAACATAAATGTGTAGAAATAATAAGGAAAAAAATTATGAATGAACAAAATGGACCGAATACAGTTTCTGTTAAAGAACAACAACTAGGAGATGAGCTGGAACAACGCGGAGCTGAATTGCATAATGCTTTTAGTGATTTAGGCATGCTTCACTTATTAGAAGGCAGATTCGAAAAAGCTGAAGACGCATTATTGAGATCAGCAGATACCAATCCGACATGCACAAAAACAATCCTTAATCTAGCTGCAGCAGTATACTTAAATCATGGTCCAACTGAAGACGAAGCTCATAGACCTGCGACTCTTACCGCTGGCCATATTCTTGAAGGAACGCTAGGTGAGCAAGGTAAAGCGCTGTTGATGAGACACCTACATGAAACGGATTTGAGTGAGCTTGGTGAGAATATTCATCCTTATCAGATGGACATGAGAGATTATATTGCTGAAATCGAGGCAGCTGTGGCGGCGTCTGAGCCTCAACCGATACATTAGTTTCGAAATAATTGCATCTGATAAATTAGTTGAAATTAGCGGTTCATTTGAAGAAGCAAAACTCATAAATGATGGATTAACTCCACTTCAAACTTATGCTGAACTTAATCCAGAGTTACTAAAAGATTAAAATTCAAGAACTCAAAGCTTATTAGTCTTTGATGGTAAAGAAACGGATGAAAAATTAACAAGCATTCGTCGTGCGCTGGTTTCAAACCTAGGTATGTTTTACTCAGATATAGGAGATTTCGATACTGCTACTGGTTTCTTTCAAAAAGCTGTTGAAGCTGATCTAGATTGTCTGGTGTCTGCAATGGCGTTT
>CAZUNB010000043.1:0-8302 GCA_964622235.1 uncultured Candidatus Saccharibacteria bacterium
TATTCAGATACTTCATCTTTATATAATACCTCAATAGACAAAACTATAGCTAAAAATCTGTGCAAACAATCGGAATACTGCTAGTTAAGAAGATATTTGGCTTGAACATGTTCTTTGTTGATACCGTTGGTTAAGTTTTCATAACCCATCTGGCGCAAATAGTGCATTGACGCATTGGAGCGACTTCCAGACAGACAATACAGGATTATCTCTGCATCTTTAGGTATCTTTTTTAGTTTTTTTGAACCCGCCATGAGCTCAGCTGGCGGAATATTAATTGCGCCTTTGGCGTGCCCTGTCGAGAATTCGAAGGGTTCGCGTACGTCTATGATTACTTGTGACATATTTTCTCCTTTTCCTTAAATATGAGCAATTATATTAATAATAATGTAAATCATTTACATTAGCAAGAAAAAAGTCTATTGTGTAAGCATGAGAACAGCAGTATTCGAACCTACATCTTCTCGACGAACAAAATATTGTCGGTCCCTAGAAGATATATTAGAGTCAAAAGCTCACGCCACAAATACTGAACTTCTCGATGAGCTTCGAATGCTCTATCCGAATGTCAGCGCCACGACAGTCCACCGCGCGACTGCTCGTATGGCTGAAAGAGGTACAATTGCAACCGCACCAGCAGCCCTCGACGGATCAATGCAATATGACTCCAACGTAACTCCTCACGACCATTTTCAATGCACATCCTGTGGCTTACTACGGGACACTGACATTAAAGATAAAATAATTCCGATTCTTGAGGAATCGATTGAGGGCTGTCAGATAAATGGTCAATTAACAATTAATGGAATATGCAAAAAATGCATGAAAAGAGAGAATAGATGAAAATAATTATAATAGGTTTTGCAATAATCTTAGGAGCTGGAGGGCTTTTTTCTTTTGCCAATAATGGTGCCGATCAAAATACCGAACCTAAACAAACTATTCAAACGATACAAGCTGACACCAAAGATGGAGGTCAGTTGATAGACGTACGCACTCCTGCCGAATATACTGATGGTCACATTGATGGTGCAGTTAATCTTTCGTTGCAAGATATTGAAGGAGGAGCAGTGCCAACCGCCGCAAAAGACAAGCCAGTCTATGTCTACTGTCGTAGTGGTAACCGCTCAGCCGAAGCTACTTCACTACTTAAAAATGCCGGTTATCAGAATGTTATCGATCTCGGCGGTATGAACGAGGTCCAATCTATTGGTGGAACCGTCAAAACCTAAAAATTAAGAGTAGAGCATGTATTCTTCTCAGGCTTAATTAACTCTCTGGCTATAGATAAGTTTGTTGATCTAGCGAAGAACTACACTGCTTGCTTAACTCCATAGAATTTCACCAACCGCCTCCGCCTCCGCCTCCGCCACCGCCACCGGATGAGCCACTACCTCCTGAACCGCTTGATGTTGAGCTGTTAGCGGCTGAGCTAGAGAAGCTACTAATCGCACTGCTAAAGTTATTGGCGTTAAATGCGTGGATGCCAGCCGCACCGACGTACCAGTCTGGACTGGACTGGGTTGATTCGTAGTAGTTACCAATTTGCTTGTTCCACTCTTTTTCTTGACGGAATAGTATTGCATAGGGCAGGACTCGTTCATAGAGTTTGACCAGCTGTTTCGGATCGTTCGGGTCTACGTCGATTTTAGTGGCGCCTTCTGGGCTTTGAAGCATTTTTAGTCGTTCCTGTTCGGCAACGCCAATATATTTTTTCAAACCATTGAGGTGACGAACTAGTTCGAGGCCTTTATCGGTCAGTGGTAGTAGAAGTCGACTCATCGCAAAGACAATCATCGCCAAGACCAGTAAAACTGGGCTGAGCGTTATCAGCCCAGCAACTAACGTCAATAGAGCGAAACGCCTGAACCAGGCCGACTGGGCCTCGTCTTTGTTACGCAAGCCATAATTGTTTTGGATTAAATTATCGAGTTTTTTTGTGTTGTCCTTCATTCGTTCGTAAAGTTTGGTGTCGATTTTTAACTTTTTCATCTCGAGCCGATCGCCAATCTCTGGCTTCTTGTTGAAGATGTCACTTAGCACTTCTTGCTCTTCTGAATTCAGTTCGCTGACTGGCTTAGTAATTTCGATTTCATAATCAGTGGTCTTAAAAATACTCTTACCTTTTGTAGTTTGATAAATTTTCAGATAATGGCGCACCGCCAGGTCAATCAGCAGAGCTGCGAAACTATTTTTGCCTTTAAGCAATCGCGCGGACGTTTCAATACTGGTATTTTTCGGTGGCAAGTATTGTGTAACGACTGGTTTTTGCTCGCTTTTGCGGTTGTATATTCGATAGAAACGGAACATCAGCCAAGTGACGATCACAGCAGCTAGAATCAATAATGCACCCTGAACTTTAAACCAACCAATAAGTAGCTTTTCGAACAGCGACATCTTGTACTCAGCAAATGTCTCCGGCTTAAAGCCGATCGCCATCGTAACATTTTCACCTGCCGCAAGGTTTTCAGCCTGAACTGTAAATATTCCGTTTTCTTGTTTAAGACTACAGGTTTCATCATTACCGAATGCTCCTTGATAGCAAGCTGTTTTACCAGTTAACTTAGGACGCAGAGCTTGATCAATATCGAGTTGAACTGACAGATTTTCAATCGGCACCTTCCAATAGGTGCCATTGGTGTTCCAGTAAAATTCGTCAATATTGCCGCTGTCAGAAAAAGCTTTGGTGACGTCACGCTGAGTATATTCGATGACAAAAGTCTGCTTGCCGTGCACGTACTTGTCGGCATCACCGATGCGCAGGTTTTCGAAGCTACCATCTCGACTGGTTGAGTATTCCCATTTCTTGCCGCCCCCATCTTTAATAGATTTTATTTTGAGACTGGTTGAATGGCCATCGTACTTGTACGGTATCGCCCGTTCGAGGCCGTGGTTTTGGTCACTTTCAGGGAAATCAGCGACGATTGTTTCTCTCGTCATCAGTATCGATCTTTTTTCATCATCCTGACCTAAGCGATACTCAATATCATACGAAGTTATTACAAAGTTATTAAGTGAATCTGCGCTAATGACAGGTGCAACCCATAATAGCGATACGGTCACAATAGCAAACGATAAGACAGCTCTCTTTAACATAATTCTAGTGTATCACTTCGAGTCTTAGCACAATAAGTTCTTCATACCGATACGTTCGATTAACTGAGCAAAAGACCGCCATCAACGACAATCTGCTCGCCTGTCATATAGCTGGACATGTCACTAGCGAGGAAAAGAACTACCTTGCCAATTTCATCAGGCTCTCCCACGCGGTGCATCGGTATCTTAGCCATTTGAGCATCATGACCTAGCTTGAGCTGCTCGGCGGAAGCACCCTCGCTCATTTTTGCAAGACCCGGCGTTGCTATCCCCCCCGGAGCGACTGCGTTTACTCGAATATTATGTTCGGCAAGTTCAAGTGCAGCATTCTTGGAAAAGCCCCAGGTGCCGTGTTTCGATGCATCGTAATGCGCCAAGCCAACAATAGATGGGTGCAGCGCATCGACTGAAGTCACATTGATAATAGTCCCACCGCCCTGTTGTTTCATAATTTCAGAAGCACACTTCGTCGACAAAAAGACACTACCGAGATTAACATCCAACACATCTTGGAACTGATTGTAGGTCATAGTGGCAATCGGCTGTAGGGGAAAAACTCCAGCGTTGTTGACGAGAATATCGACTGAGCCAAACGTGTCTTGGCAAGCTTGTATCATTGCTTGAACCTGAGGCTCATCTGACACATCAACCTGTATAGCGCTCGCCGTCCAGCCATTTGCATTCAAACTTTGTGCAACCCGCTCAGCAGCTACTAAATCGATGTCAGCCACCAGAACTTTTGAACCTGCTTCGGCCAAACGATAGGCGATACTCTCACCAATTCCATTACCGCCGCCAGTGACGATTGCAGCATTACCTGTTAAATTAAGTAGTTGGTTGATTGGAAGTTTATTCACATATGTTCCTTTTGTTCTATGTATCACTTATCTGTTTTTGCAGCTGCGAAGCATTATCACCATTCAGTATAGACTATTAACAAAACATCAATCGACAGACAATAAACTACAGTGATGAATCTAAAAATACTTTCAGTGCATCAAGGTCTTGCTTTGTGTGATCGTAAAAATAAGTCTTTATACCTAGAGACTGAGCGGTCTTTGCCGCTCCAATGTTGTGTTCAAAATAGATGACTTTGTTCGGTTGTAGGCCAATTTTATTGAGCAGAATCTCAAAATACTCCGGATCTGTTTTTTCAGGATTATGTTTCAGCGTAAATACTTCATATGGCGATTTGTCCAAATAGAATTGCTTCCACTGTTCGTCGTCTGCTCCGGTAAGGACTAGCTTTGGATTTAGGTATGCTTCGAGTAGCTTGTGCATATCATCAAAGATTGTTCCATCTTCCAATATCAAGCCATTAATTGCGTCTACGAGAATTGTTTTCATAACCCTGATTTTAACATGTAGAAAAACACTCTCATAACGAGGTGTTCTAATACATGACTCAGTATGCTGATTACGGATGACTAGTGGCTCTAAAAAGAGGTATACAATAGTATATAGAAGGAGTTACGTACCATGAAGAAGCAATGTCAAAGTTGTGGAATGCCGCTAAAGACTAACAAAGCTGGGGATTGTAGAGGCACAGAGGCAGATGACTCGAAAAGTGAAAAATGGTGTAGCCTCTGCTTCAAAAACGGTTCATTTACTGAGTCAGATTGCACCCTCGATCAGATGAGAGTCACTGTCGATACAGCCCTGGGGCAACAAGGAAGTGGTCGACTTATGAGATGGATGGCACAAAAACAACTACCAAAACTCGAACGATGGAGTGGACGGGAATAAGAAGATCTTAGCAACGTGAACGCTTACTATCGCTTTCAGTAATCGCACGTAATTAGTTTTCCTGAAATATCCCTGCTGAAATATCACTTGTTATTCTAACGATCTATGTTTGTTAACACCTCGTGAATCTTTTGTGCAAATAGTTGAGAAGACTTTGGCCCATTTGCTGTCACAACTCTTCCATCGACAACAACTCCTGGCCCAGTGTAGTGTGCGCCTTTAGCCTCAATAGTTTTTGATTCTGTACCTGTTACAGTTGCCCTCTTACCCGATAAAATTCCTGCATTGGCTAGTATCACTGGAGCCAAGCAGATTGCAGCTACCACTTTGCCGTACGCATACATTTCCCTAGCAATACGAATGGCGTCGGGGTTATTAAATAATAATTTTGATCCACCACCACCAACAAAACAGACTGCGTCATATTCATCGGTTTTTATCTCACTGATTAGTTTTTGAACACTCACTTTCCCGCCACGAGAGCCATAAATAACCCCTATGATGGTACTTGCAATTGTGATTGAGTGATTATTTTCTTCTAGTACTTTCTGCGTAACGAATAGTTCCTCGTCACGGAATCGTTCTGGTGCAACTACCATCAGTATTTTTGCCATAGAGTTATTCTATCAGAAAAAAATTTGCGGCTTGGTACCTATGTGGGCAATTTCATAACGGTCATATAATTGTATTCTTTGCTGTAAACCATAACGGCTTTATAGTAGCTCATGAAGCAGATCAGCTTTTTTGCTTGCTTTAGGTTCCGAGGTCGGATAAACGTACGATGGCATTCTAGCTTTGCTATGATGCCATCTACTAAATACTGTCAATCTTCGTTGACAGTATTCTGAACCTTCGGTTCGTATCACACTATCAATAGTGTCAAATGAAAACAACTGCCCATGAAGGACAGTTGTTTTCATTGGCTCCCGGGGTCGGATTCGAACCGACGACCAATTGATTAACAGTCAACTGCGCTACCGCTGCGCTACCCGGGAACAGTAGTCGCAATTATATAAGATGAGTCTATCAACGTCAATTTAACTATAAAAAACTTTAATTTATTTAAAAATATCAAAAACTGGCTATTTCATTAAATTGCTCAACCTAGTTGTAAAGGCGGACTTTGCACCCTTCAATCCAAATACCTGTAAAGACATAACCAACGCTCGTAATTTCTCTACTTCCTCGTCGGTTCGCTGATGCTTGTTTTCGACGAAGCGGAATTCGGCATCTACCATATCGATTAACCATTTATCATGCGATGATGAATCGTCCTCGGCATCTATGCCAGCCACTTGAGCGATAATCTCGAGTGATCGAGCGGCATTATCGCTTTTGCGGATCCTTCCGAGGGCAACCAGCTGATCAACATGATATGCCACAGTCCCTATGGAGCCGTAACTTAACCCTCGCTTGATCTCGCGGTAACTCGGTGAGTAGCCGTGTTCAGCCGTAAATTCTCTAACATATTCGAGGATCTCATGCTGTTTTTTGGTAGGGTTAGGCATTTGTGAAATTATAGCAGTAAATTGCGACAAATATTTCTTATATCCAGTAATGAATATTGAATTTACGGTTGTTGATAGTTATTAATAATGTTAGTGCTTGCTAGAGCGTCAATAGAGAACTACTATCAATAGCATATGCGGCTAGAGCAACTTACATTCACACGTTTTATTGCCGCTTTTATAGTGGTTGTATTCCACTACGGTAAAGAAATTTTTCCTTTTAATACTCCCTACCTCCAACCATTCATTTCCAGTGTAGTCGTCAGCTATTTCTTCGTCTTATCAGGATTTGTTCTAACGATAAGTTACTATAATCGTCGAAACAACTTAAGCACAAAGCAATTTTTCATCAAACGAATTGCTAGATTCTATCCTGTATATTTTTTGGGTATTGCTTTAATGGTCTATTATTCTTTGCTTTTCTATGAACCTTCTTCTGTCAGCCTATTCTCACTAGGTATAAATCTGCTCGCACTACAAAGTTGGCTGCCCCTACAGGCACAAACAATAAACTATCCTGGATGGGCGATGTCGGTTGAAGTCTTTCTCTATCTAGTATTTCCTTATTTCATTACAAAAATTGTCGCTGTTTGGAGACAAGCATACACAATATCTTTGGTCGGAATTTTTTGGGTATTAAATCAACTTATAATGTGGTGGATACCAAAAAATTTTAATGTTAATAATACTGGTCGTACCCATGACTTTTTTTACTATTATCCACTCAATCACTTAAATACATTTTTAATTGGTTGCGCTGCTGCACTTTTATTTATGTACTTAAAGAATTCTAATTATTTTAAAAAACGAAAGAACACCGATCTGCTTGTTGTGACAGCTGTTTTTACTCTGGCAGTTTTTCTAACGAGCGGCATAAGCGCTCTAGCTTATCATAACGGGTTGCTCGCACCTTTATATGCGCTCATTATTATATCGCTTTCTCTCAACGAAAAAGGCTTTATAACGAAAATATTCAAAAATAAAGATCTTATAAGACTAGGGTCATTGAGCTTGAGTATCTACTTGCTTCAAGCACCAGTTTTCAACTATGCTGAAAAAATAAAAAGTCTTGCTTGGCCGAGCATGCATAGTGGGTTATTCTTTTACCTCACGTTTGCTATCTTGCTAGCCGTCAGCTTCCTAATAACTGAATATTATGAGAAGCCCCTACAACAAAAAATATTAAATAGATATTTATGAATTAAAGACATTCTAATAAAAACTATTCAAAATGCTTGGCGGCGAGCTTCACGTCCTGGACATTATCTTTGGAGCAGACCAACAAACCTTCGTCAGTATCGATAACAACAACATCTTTAAGCCCTATGACAGCTATCGGCTTGGAGCTTGCGACAACGACAGTATCAGTTGAATCAGACAAAAATACCTTTTTGCTGTCGCCGAGAATGCTATTGTTGGCTTTATCAATAGCAGGTAATACTTCATGTAGGTCTTTATAGCTACCAATATCTACCCAGTCGAACCCGCCTTCTACTACAGCTACACCGCTCGATTTCTCAAGTAGTTCGGTGTCAATCGGACCTGACGACATCTTAGCGTAGCGTTTTTTTAAGCGCTCAGGCTTGTGTAATAATTTAGAGATATCTCTTAAATCTTTAGCTCGTTTTGGTGCAAATTGGCTTAGACTCTGTTCGAATACCGAAATAGGTGCGACAAACAAACCCATATTCCAGAGATAATCATGGCTTTTCAAATATCGCTCAGCAATCTTCAGGCTTGGTTTTTCTTTAAATTTAGCGACCTCGAAGGCCCCATCGTCTAGCTTATTACCTTTTTTGATATATCCAAAACCAGTAGCAGGGTAGCTTGGATTTATACCGACTAATGTAATTGACTGCTTTTCCTGACTTAACTCTGCGGCCCGTCTGACTGTCTCTGAAAATGCCCTTGTATCAGGAATGTGGTGATCGGCATGAAGGAAAGCTACGACT
>CAZUNB010000044.1:0-8191 GCA_964622235.1 uncultured Candidatus Saccharibacteria bacterium
CTCCTCCTGTCGTAGAGACACCACCGGTTGTCGAGACCCCAGTCGTCGAAACTCCTCCTGTTGTCGAAACTCCAGTTGAGGTAACGCCTGTTGTCGAAGAGCCAGAGCCAGTTGTAGAAGTGGTCGCAGCACCAGTGCCAACACCAGCTCCAGCTCCGGCAATTCCTAAAACTGGCGCTACTGCCTCAGCAGTACTTGGTATCAGTACTACCGCTGGAACATTCGGCTACCTACGACAGAGTCGTCGAAAACTTTTGAAAACGTTGCTAAATAAGTAGTACAGTTTACAAAGAGTATTGACTCGCACTGTATCAGAGCAGTGCGAGTTTTGCTTACTATGATGAACTGTTACTATATGGTAATGAACCCTGAAATCGATAACGAAACCCCACAACTTAACGATAGCAACCCGTTGCCAAATAATCAGCAGCAACAACTGGTCGTAAGCCAGGTAGGCAATTCAGCCCCGACCCCAATAGCAAATGCAATGATTCCATATAAAAATAAGAATGCGCTTATCGGCTACTATCTTGGTTTCCTTTCACTTCTTTCACTACTCGTTGAAGTATTTTTATTTCAGCCTACATTTTTAGTCTTTTGGAGTTAGTCGAGGTCAGTAAAGATCCAACCCACAAGCTCGGCTTTGCTGAAGGCGAAGTCGTTGGTATTATCGACGGTCCATTCAAGGGCTTTGATGGTACAGTCAGTGAAGTTGACTCAGTTAAAGGTAAGATTAAAGTGTTAGTCAACCTTTTTTGGTCGAGAAACTCCTGTTGAGCAAGATGGTCTCCAGGTTAAAAAATCTCAATATAATATACTTATTGCTTGCATTCATAACTAATACATGCTATTATAGTTTTGTATCGAATAATTAATTAAATGTAAGGATAGTATGGATAAAAATAAACAAACCGGTGAGCAACAAAGAGAAGCTGAGGAAGAAAGAGCTAAATATGAGAAACAAAAAGCTGAAAAAAAACAAGCGCATGATGAGCTAAAAAGATTTGGCAGTATGACCCCGCATGAGAGAGAGTATGTAGAAGCACACTCTGGACTAGTATCTCAAGTTAAAGGCAATAAAGAAGTTCTGACGCTTGTAGGTGTAACGGATCCGAAAGAAATTAGGGCTATTGGAGCTGTAATGGTTGATATTGGACAAATAAACGATACAGTAGAAATGCTCGTTAAAGCAGGTAGAGGCCAAGACCCAGATGGTATGGCTGCATTGGCTAGGGTGCGGCATGATTTTGAAGTCGCGAACAAGGTGCCTGATTGGGTTGAGACTCCAATAATATAGATTGTTTGTTTAATAAACATCATTATTAAATGTTATTCTAAGGATGTTTCATCTTCTAAAAAAGCACACAACGATGGAGATGTACAAAGACAACAGACACTAGCTGATCTTAGTAACACGCCTGGGCGCTGAATTACCAAAGAGGTATAAAATGGTTTTTAATCTAATTTAAGTATTAGGTATCTTTATCAACCTAATTTACTCCCGAAAACAAATTTTTCGGGAGTAAATTTAATATTGGATGGTTATTAGGCGTTGCAGAGTATAGTCTGATAACAATTGTTATTAAGAATTTTAGAATTGATGCTTTATGGCTTTCTTCATAAGCTAAAAGTTGTAGAGAGGCTAAAGGAGGATGAACCATTTGAGCGGGAAAAGCTTTAATAGTATCAGCAGTTTTTTCATCAAGTTCTCCAAACACCAATAAGGCCTGTACTTCATCTAAAGAAATCGCTACTGATAAGTGTGACACGCTACGGTGACACCAATTCCACCAGTCAAACCGCCAGAGCCACCAACACCGCCGAAACCACCTGTAGAGCCACCTGTAGTAGAACTACCAGTAGAACCTCCTATTTGAGACACCGGTCGAAGTAACACCAGTTGTTGAAGGGCCAGAGACAGTTGTAGAAGTGGTCGCAGCACCAGTGCCAGCCCCAGCTCCAGTGAGTATCCCAAAAACGGGTGCAACTGCTTCAGCCGTCCTTGGCCTTGGAACAACCGCCGGAGCATTTGGTTTCTTGCGAAGAAGTCGTAAAAACCTTATGAAGAGCCTGCTTAAGAAATAACGCAGTCTTTACGGAAACATCAACTCGCATTGCTGAAAAGTAGTGCGAGTTTTTGTTTAATGCACGAGCTGCTATTATTTTATGATGAATCCCGAACTAGAAAATAATCAGACAATACAGAACAGTGAAGCCAGCTTAGCGCCTGGAAGCGGAGCACAACAACAAGCCAACACTTCAGTCAATAGTAGTAATCAAATATCGGCTGTCGAAACGTTGGTGCCTTACAAGAATAAGAATGCGCTAATCGGATACTACCTCGGCGTCGCTTCGATTGTTCCATTTTTAGGTGCGATATTTTTCATTCCTGCGTATGCGTTCAGTATTATTGGCTTAATTGCAGTTAATAAAAATCCTCTGATTAGGGGTAAAGTCCACGCCATTGTCGGGATAACACTTGCCAGCTTACAATTGGTCGGCTTAATTGGTTTTGCAGTATTTGTTGTCATCGTTGACAAATCAAATCCATACTAGAATCATTACATTGACAATTATAAAATCTTATGCTATATTAATTACATAAATAACTAAAATAAATAGAAACTAAAAATATAGGAATAAGACATAATCATGCAAGAACAAATATCAGATCATTCAACAAGAGCTGAAAAGATTAATAATATCTCTACTCTTCAGACTGAGGCCGCAGAAAGAGGAGGCCCTGACAGCGAAACTGATTTACAGCTAACTGTGCTTAAAGAGATAGGTGACGTAGTTGACGGCATCGAGCTGTCGGATTTTCTAAACAATGATAAGGCGCTACGGATTGCGCAGTACGATGAAGATGGTCGACAGAAAGGTTTTAATACAGTTAAAATTGTTGAAACTGAGGAGGGTGATGAGGGGCGTGATCCATTAGTTACTTACATCTGGGAAGACGGTGGTGGCATGTTTAGAGAAGCCTCAATCGGTGAGTCTGTTTTCAAAGCTTTGTACGCAGATTCGGTTGTCGACAGCGTAGCTCGAGTAGCTACTCACATTGGAGAGATTGATGATCCGAAAATTTTTTCAGATATATTGCTGGCTGTTTCACCAGAACTAGCAGATGATAATGACGAAATGGCTCAGCTGGAGGATAAGTTATTCACGAGCATTGCAAGAAAAGCTGCAGAAGAGGGTTCAACTGATATCAAAACTTTTGATTTAGCTGAAGATATGCTCGATGCCATTACGGATGAAACTCTTGCGCAGGTAGACTTAGAAGCCATAGTTGATGGAGAAATTTATGATAGGGCCATCGAATATCAGTCGAGTAAAAATGTTTTAAGCCCATCGATGGCAAAAAGAGTAGCTGGAAATGTTGGAAAAGCAGCTGACTCTATTCGAGGCAATTATGACCGTCTTGATGAAGCAGATAAAAAACGATTAAAAAAAGGCACGGGGGTAATTGTCTCAATGGTAGCTCGGGAGTTGCTTACAAGGAACATTGGATCAAACGCGAGTTTTATGGAAGGTCTTCAGAATGGTGATGCAATAAAGCAAAGTCTGCTTGATCTTGCGCCCGATAAGGACGCTTCACAAACTGAAAATTTCGTTATAGATAGGGTATTAAACATGGTTAGTGATGCAGCGTTAGGCGTCGATTATTTGCGAGAAGCACTTCCTGATGAAGAAGATAGATTTGGTGAACGAGGCAAGGCAAGTACGTTACTAAGACAGTTTGCCACCATAATCGGAAATCTTCCAAATATTGATATCCCGAAACAGCCGGGCAGCGACACCCACTCTATTGGTAACACTGCAAAAATGGTTCGTGCAGTTGTTTCTATGAATAAGATCCGTAGAGACATCGAGCAGAAAGACAACTAGACATAAAGCATGGCTAATTTATCAAGCGCGAACCCTGAAGAAAACCTCGCTTCGTTAGCTCTTGCTGACAATATGAAGGGTGGGCTTAACTGGAGTCGATCAAAGCGACATTAATTCTGCAATAGAATTAATAAGCACTTTAGGTAACCGAGTAACTGAAATTGAAGAACGAGCAGAAATCATATGCAAGTATAGACAAACAGGTAAGAGTAAATATTTGCCTATTTTTAAGTTAATTTTCTACAATAGATTAAACTAAACGACGTTGACTTCGGTGCGTCGAACTTTTGCGCCAGTGAAGTGGGTGATTCGTTTGCGTTTAAATTCGACGACACCTTCGCGAATAGCGAAAATACTGTGATCGCGACCATATGAAACGCCGTCACCAGCAATTTTGCTGCTGCCGCGCTGACGAACGATGATGTCCCCAGTTTGAACGTGTTGACCGCCGTAAACCTTGACGCCGAGTCTTTGTCCCGGACTATCGCGATTATTTTTACTTGTGCCGCCTGCTTTAGTTTTACTCATTTACTTCTCCTAATTACTAACATTTGCCGTCCGACTACCTGATGAGCTCGCGCGTAGATGAGTGGTCGGTTGGCATTATGCGAAAACTTCGTAAAAGTATACCCTAAATTTTTGATAGATTCAACTGTTTTTGGGTTGTCGAGAACGCTTTTACGCACAGTCTTAGTTTTCCAGGCAGGAACAGCGATGCAAAGTGCGGTATTTTTTGGAGTTTGCGAGGCAATGTTATCGAGGGTTTCAAGAAGTAATTTTTTATTCTCTTCCATTAACTCAGTCAATTTTTCTGGGTCAGGGGGTGTGTGTAATGGCTCACCGAGATACATTTCGCTAACGATAGCTTGTGCATTCTCGGGTAATTTAACACTCCGAGCATCGGATAGGGTAAGTTCATGGGTGGGGAAGTCGGAAGGTGCGAACGGTTGTTGCTCAAGCCACTCGAGGTTAGTTTTGCTAGCTTCAATCATCTCAGATGATAAATCAGAGCCGAAAACATTCAAGCCGCGCAGGATCGCTTCCTGTAAAACTACGCCACTACCGCAAAAGATGTCGGCAACTACAGCCCTGCTAGAGTTATCTGGATTTGCGAGATTGAGCATGATTTGCGCAAGCTTCGGTGGCAACATACCGACTTTGGCATCTCGCGCTGGGCGAGCTTGATCGCGAGCCGCGTATTCATCGATATCTTGCACGGAGAGTGTTTGCGCCAAGATAATTTTATTGCCGTTCTTAATCAGCAATAATTCCCAGCCAAGCTCAGATGTTAGTTTGTTGTAGAGGACTTGTGCGCTTGAGAGAGCAGGTTGCTTGTTTTGGATTATTCGCACACTGCGACCAGCTCTGCGGATTAGTTTTTTTATCTCAAGCATTTGGTGTAGCAGCCATTGTGGCTTTGGGTTAAACCCATATACACTGACACCGAATTGTAATTTTCCCTCAGGCAAATAGTCGAGCTGACCTGGGATTGTCTCTTGGAGATATTTGAAACCATCACTCAATTCCGAGCTTTCAATTTCATGTAAAACCTTGGCAATTTTCAGGCTTCCACCAAGAATCGCCTGCTCTGGAGCGGTTTCGGAATCAACTAAGACCGCAGTATCGTTAACTGATTGAACGTTGTCTTCACTAAAAATCGCTTCCAGTTCAGCCAAAGCTAATTCATGTTCTCGCCCAGTGATTGCTAGATAGTTCATCTTTTCATTATGACGACTTTACCCGAAACCGCAAAAATTCTACCATAACTAAGTTGTAATTTAAGCATAATTATGATAATGTAAATAATGTATCAACTAAAATAAAAAAAGAAAAGTTAATAAAATGCCGCCAAGTAGCAGCGAAAATTATCCAACAGATGTGTCTGACCTCACACCTCCAGAGATGGAGAGAGAATATGCCGATGACATTCACGAGGCGAGTGAAGCTGGTGAGGTCCTGCTGCCGTCTGAGGTTTTGAGCGAGGGCGAAACTCGGTTCCTTGGATCAACTGCAGTAGAGGCTACTCAAAGGGGAGGTGAAGCTAATGCAACACTACCGCCACCTCCCGAGCCGCTGGCTAGGGTTGAGGCTCCTTCACCTCACCCTCAATATACGGAGGCGCCTCCTGTGCCACCTCCACCACTGATGGATAGTATTATCAGTGGAAGGAACCCAAAAATTGACACTGATGGTCAACAGTCACGCCGAGATGTCGAAGAAGTTAGTGGTCGTGAAGCTGTTTTTACTTCTGGTGACTACGTGCCCTCAAAGATGCCGGTTACAGGAGAGTCCGATCCTATCACTTTAAATGAAAAAAATAGACCAGAAGCAGTAGTTTATTCTCCTGAAAACTTCCCTTTGAGCGCTGAAGAATTCGTAGATCAGATAGCAGAAGGTTCACTTGGTGAGATTGCAAAGCTAGAGAGCTATGAAATTGCTTTATCGGGTGCATTTGCTCTTGTTCAGACTGAGGGTGGTGGACTAGAGGTTGAAAAAAATGACGGCTACCAACTAAAGGAAGCGAATGAATTTTTAGCTGCCGCAGGGGCAGAAGAGCCAGTTATGGATACCGATAATCGATCTGCTTTGGGCTTCACGAAACCTTGGGACACTGGAGCTGATTATGACTCGTTAGTAGCGGAAAAAGGTAGTGAAAGAGCAAAGTTTTATCTGTCTATGAATTTAGAAACACCAGAGCAGATTGAAGAAGCTGGTCAATTTTTAACCGCAGTCTATGAGAGAGCAAAAGAAAATGGTGTATCAATAATGACAAAATCTGAAAGTAATGCATACGATAGCTGTAATATATATAGCTTTGAACCAGAAGGGATGGCTGAAATAATCGCTGATCTTTATGAAGAGAGCTCCGAAATGTGGAACTCTGTTGAGCATCCGCTGCAAGGCAGTGTAGGTGCGGTAAAGCAAGAACACGTCGGCTACGTCCAAGAGCCAATAGGTGGCGACAGCAAGGGTAGAAGTCACAGCGCGCGAGCTGCTGCGATTGGTCGGCAGATAGACGGTCTATTGGTGGAAGCAGGTTCAGATGATCTATCTGCGGATATATTCAGGAATGCATGTGAGCGCGAAGGTGTTAATCCAGACAAACCTTATGAGTTGGCTGCATAGATATTATTAGAATACATATGCCCATTTCTATTTATTAATAAGTAGTTGCATTATTAACACTATTATGCTAATGTTAAATAGTTACATAAAAACAAAAAAAATAAGGAAAAAATAATGAGCGCAGAAAATCCAGATCAAGAACGAGATGCAACCTTCACCAATCCCGCTGAAGGTGCTGTGGAACAACCTGAAGGAGCCAGTCTTGAAGATGTTTTTGCCGATAATCCTGGAATACTTTTGAGTGGCGACATGCGCCGAGAACTAGAAGCTTCTGGAATGGACGTAGATGGCGCGAAAGCTCAAACTAAGGCTTCAGCCGAAGTTACCGCTGTAGCTGTTGGTGATAGTGGACTAATAATGGACTCAAGGTTAGCCGCAAACGTTGCTGTTGCAGAGTCAGAGGGTCCGACCGGTGGAGTTGTAAGTCTTATGGATAGACTCGCCGAGAAGCCAGAAACATTCTTGAGCACAGGGATGAGCGAGCGATTGGCTGCCGAGAGGGCTACCATTGAAAGAGCTAGAAACAATCTCGACGGCGTTTACTCTTCTGAAGCACCAACTGAACCATCGTTAACCGATGAGCAGGCTAGAGCCGCCGAAGATGCCGCCGAAGCCGCTCTCCCAGTACCTCCAGAGAACCTACCCGAAGCAGAACCAACATCTGCGATAACCACAAAAGATGGTAAACCACCTGAAGCACCAACAGGGGTTCCTGAGAAACATTTGCCAAAATCTCCCGTGCAAGTAGTAACACCGAATGTTAACCCAAGTATGCGTGAAGCTAGAGCTCGAGCCGCCGAAGCTGCTGCTAATGCAGCTGAAGCAGAAAGAAAAGCTAACTTCAATGCCAGAAATGACGAAAAACGTGAAAATCGTCGAGAAGCTCAGGCTAAAAGAGGCGTAGAGCTTAGAGGGATATTCAAGGATGAAGGTGGCGAAGGTCAGACTGCTCCTGCAATCGTAGAGGCTATGACTACTAGGGAGATAGCAATGAAACACGTAAAGAACAGAGTCGGTAGAGTCGCAGCAAAGCTAGCAAGGGGAGGACAACGATTTGGAAATTTTGTTGATAGATTTAGAGACAGTACCGAAAAAGATGATCAAACATATATCGATGCTATGAATAAATACTCAGATTTGGTTAATGAGTATGGTAGTGGAGCAGCCAATTTCG
>CAZUNB010000045.1:0-7743 GCA_964622235.1 uncultured Candidatus Saccharibacteria bacterium
ATGAGCGCGAGCACTTGTGCCGGCTTCGTCCTGCAGAGCAACTGGCACACCAAGTGACTCCAGGTGGGCTTGAAACTCACGAATTATCTTGGTTTGTGCAGTATCTTCACCGTCAAGACTTCTTGGTAGCCCTAACACCAGTTGGATAATATCTTCTCGAACAATAATTGCTTCAAACTCATCCAATATACTATCACTATTAGTCAGCACCATATGAGGGTGAGCAATACGAGCCGCCTGCGAAGCAAGCGCCAGGCCAATTCTAACCTCACCGTAATCGATGGCAAGGATCGAACCGCTAACAGTTGCCATGTTATGTTCCTTCGCCGGTGAGGTTCTGCTTGATAGTAATCCGTGTGGCTTTTCGTGGCATCTTGTTAACCCAAAATGGTGAAGTCTTTACCTCGGCTTTAGTCACACCATTTATGGCTTCAACTGTCGTAACCGACTCATCAACTGGTTTTTTAATCAGTTTTTCCGCCAAGTCACTAGTAGTAATCTCGGGACCAACGATTAATTCTGTGGCTAGACGATAACCGCCATCTTGCTGTTCAATCGTTAACTTTGCCAGACCATAATCTAGAATGACTTCCCCTGTTTCGAGAGTTTTGGTTGATGAATCACTCAAGCCCTTACTATCATTATCGGCTTGTTTCTTGTCGGCATCAATGCCGTCTTGCTCTCGAGATTTCTTAATAAATTTCTGCAAGATATCTTCTTTAACCGCAAGTTGTGTTGCGCTAAACTCTGCTTCTACACTACCAGTGTCGACTGGCTCACCAACAACAGGGTTGGCAATTGGTCCTGTATTCGTCACTTGCAAAGAGCTGCCGACAATCCGAGCATCGGCAGGCACGCTGGCTTTTAGCTCATCAGATGTCTGCTGCTTGCCTTTTGCTAATAAGCTTTGAGTTGCTTGATCTATGTCAGATTGCTTGATAATTTTTACCACTTCATCGGTGCCACCATTCATCTGGCTACCACTGACAGTGAACAACTTGGCATCATCACCACTTAAGGCACGGATGGTATAACTTTGGGCACCACTATTGTATGCAGCACCGGCTTTTTCAGCGATAACACTGACTGTTCCGGTACCGGGCTTGCATTTGCCAGATTTTAAGCCTGCACCACTGACTGATATGGACTCGGTCGAAAAGAAGACTTTACCATCAGCGCCAACAAAAGCCGTATTCGATTTAAAACCAATTGGGTCGCTACTAGAACAATTCTTTATAGTTAGTGTTCCACCAGCTTGCTGGCCAACATTCTTTTCGCCAGTAGCAATGACTTTTTCACTAATTTGTTTTGATTTCTCTAGTTGAATGGCTGGAACAACCGCTTCCTTCGCGTCTATTTGTTTTGCAGCTGGGTCGAGTTTTACAACCTTACTAAACTCATTTTTACTGGTTTTAGTCGTGATTGTCACTGTCGCCCTCGGTGCAAAAAAGATTGCCCAAACGAAAAATCCAGCAAATATAATCAACCCGAGAACAGTAAAAACTAGTCTTTTTCGAAATTTATCAAATTGAGGGATATTCTTCTTGTTAGAAGACTTTTTGCCTTTGCCCTTTTTTTTAGCTTGATCATTAGCAATCGTATCTGCTGCTGCATCTTCAGCTATATCATCGTCTAGCGACGGTAATGGGTCTCCTAGAGCACCCTCAATAGAAGAATTGTCGCCGGGCATAATTACATCTGATGGAATTTCTTCTTTATCAGTTAGCATCGGTACCACTGGCCGACTCTGCAGATTATCCGCTACGAATAAGCCAACTCCTGCCGCCAAACCAATCAGTTGTTTATCTTGGGTTATTGCGACGAGTCGCTTATCACTCGAATCAGCAGCTCGCTTTAAAAGACGAAGATTGACTACACTACCAAGTGCGCCAATTCGTTTCGGCGGGACAAGAGCGATTATCTTTTCTTGAGAATCCTTAACGCGTCCGATAATATCGGTAATTTCGTCGTCAGTGTCGATGTATATAATGTCTTTGTTCATAGTTGCAAAATGTATTATATCTTAAGCATTTTATTTATGCGATCGCGAATTTTATCCTTGCCTGCACGATCTGTCTCAATTGTATCAAGTCCGGTCCGCAAAAGTCCCATGGCGGTAATAAAAGTATGATCAGTAATATGCTTGGTTTTATCGATAATATCAACCACCTGCTCGGGTTTTATGTGTTTAATAACTGGCTTTTTTGTAAACGGTAATTCTTTCGGCCACTCATGATTTTTTAACGCCTCAACCAGTTGTGTCAAGCTTGAACCACCACCGCATAACATAATTTGATTTGGTAAATGATCGACCGTATCGAACTCAGCTAATGCTAGTTCTACACCGCCAATCCAGATCTCCAGCGTTCTTTGAATGCTTTTCTCAACTTCTGCCTGGTGTGAATGTAGTGTACCGTTACTGGCGTGTATCTTGTATTCTTCGGCAATATTAAACTCCATTCCAAGATCGCTACCAATTGCATGGGTGAAGCTACGACCACCAATATTAAACATCTCTGCACCTTCGACGCCACCTTCATTAACGACGGCAATATCAGTCGTACCACCACCAACATCAATCAGAATAGCGCTAAAGTTAGTATCTTCATCAACGCTTGTTACACCTCTCGCAACTGCAAATGGTTCAGCTGCGACCGCAACGAGGTCAAGATCAAGCTCCTCAGCAACTTTTTCAAGGGCAGCAATATGAATTAGGGGCGCAAAAGCAGTAAACAAACTAATCACTACATCTCCACCGGAAAACCCAAGCGGATTAGTGATTTTATAACCATCAATTTCAATACTGACTACAGCGCTGTTAACCAGCCGCACCTCAACCTCGTCATTACCAAGCTCCCATGACAGTTCGGCCTTTGCTCGCGCCATAGCTCGATCTTGAATTTTCTGCATGATATGCTCGAGTTCAACCATTGTGATGTTCTGTTTGGGATTTGGCCGCTTATAGGTCACGGTTGTGGTTTTTCCTTTAACTAGCTCTCCAGCCAATCCGACAACTGCTTGACGAGCATTGACTCCAGCCATATCTTCCGCCACCTTGAGTGCTTCTTCGCAGTTTCTGACCACACCACTAATATCTGAGATTGCACCATTACCCATATCGCTTAGGCGTTGGTGCTGCTTACCTACACCACGAATTTCAAGTGTGCCACCATTGTTCTTGGCGATCAACGCCTTGATATTTTCAGTACCGATGTCAAGCGCCGTAAGGGTCTTCCCCTCGATCGGCTTGTTGATGACTTTTTTACCAAATCCTTTTATTTTCATAACCGCTACCAGTATACGCTATTTTAGCGTATTTTTTTATTTTTAAGCACACCTTCATCGAGAAGATTTGAGATTGCTTCGGCAACATAGTCTCGTTCTGCTTGTCGCACTAGCTCGGAAATTTTATTGGGAGTTGCACCGTTGGTCAACTTGACCCGTCTCTGATAGACAACCTCACCTGTATCGAAATCTTCTTCAACACGATGTAGACTAAAACCACTGATTTTATCGCCCGCGTGAGCTACCGCTTCGTGAACATAACGTCCATACATTCCCTTACCGCCATATTTTGGCAGAAGAGCTGGGTGGAGATTTAGGCTACGGTCTTTATATTTCCTTACCACTTCGATCGGAAGTTTTTTCACATAGCCGAGCTCAACTATTACGTTCACGTTGTGTTCTTCGAGGATTTGATTTATAAAATCACCATCGCGCCAACGATCACAGCATATGATTTCAACAGGTACGTTATAGTTACGCGCTATACTAAGTACTCCAGCCTGAGGATTGTTAGTTATGATGACCGCTACATCTTTAGTCTCATCAGGAGTAAATCGTTGTAAAACTGTTTCGGCGGTCGAACCTTTTCCGCTAGCGAAGATTGCCAACCGATATTCAGCCTTGGTTTCTTTGCTTGGATTCTTTACTCCAAACATAAATTGTTTGAATGTACGTTTCTTCTGCTGTTTTTTTGAGGAGTCGCTAGACATCGACAAGCTTTGCTTTAATACGGCGAATACCTGAACTACTAGCTTGTTCTTTCGCAATCTTGAATCGCTTACCCCCGTCCGCAAGTTCAGATGTATTTTCGACATGAGGTCCACCGCAAATCTCAAAGCTAAATGGCTTCTCACCATCTATGCCCATTGTGTAGACTTTAACAATTTCTCCGTATCGATCGCCGAATTTACCGAGAACACCTTTATCGAGCGCATCTTGTAACGGATACTCTTTCCATGATATTGGTAATTTGAGATTAATCTGTTCATTGACCATATCTTCAATTTTTTGTAATTGCTCTTTCGTAACTTTTTCTGGATGGCTGAAATCAAAACGTAATCGCTCTTCCGTGATATTGCTACCATGCTGGACAACATGATCACCGAGTTCTCTTCGTAAGCTTTCATACATGAGATGCGTAGCGGTGTGATATTTCTTATGAATCAAACTGTCTCCACCGAGTCCGCCCTTGAAAGTACCTTTAGTAGCAGTTCGTGATCGCTCTTTTTGAATACGCATATTTTCATCAAAATCTTTTTGTAAATGGTCATCAATTTCAATATCTCTTTTTTCTGCTTCCTCTATACTAAGTTCTTTTGGAAAGCCATAAGTATCGTAGAGCCTAAACATTATGTCGCCGCTTAAGCCAAACTTACTAGTTTCCTTTTCGAATTCTTTTAATCCATTGCGAAGTGTTCCACGGAAAACTTTTTCTTCTTTTTCAAGAATTTTTATAACTTCTTCAGATCTTCCAATTATATCTGGCATATCTTCATACATCTGAATAATCTTTGGCAGAATCTGAACAACTAAGTCATGCTCAATCCCAAGATCAAAAGCAAAACGAATAGCTCTCCTCATAAGTCGTCGTGTAACATAACCTTGCTCATTATTACTCGGCACCACACCATCAACTGCCATAAACATTGCGCCCTTTAGGTGATCAGCAATAACACGCATTGCTGGTTTATGATCATCATATTTCTTACCAGTTATTTTTTCTAGTTCTTCGATGATAGGCCAAAAAAGACTAATTTTAAATAAATCAGGCGTATCAAGTACGGCTGCTGCAATTCGCTCTAACCCTGAACCATGATCGATATTTTTATGTTCAAGTGGCTCCATGCCGTTCTCGGTTCGTCGATAGGCCATAAAGACGTTATTACCAATTTCAAAAAAGCGCGAGCTATCACTGGCCGGATGAGCTCTACCCCATTTGGTGTCGTCATGATATTGTTCACCAAAGTCAAAAAACATCTCGGAATCTGGTCCACACGGATCGCCAATCGGTGTCTTATCTTCGGCGCCACCACGACTCCACCAGTTTTCATTCCCGTCATAAAGAAAAATCCGTCCACCCTGCATACCAACCTTGTCACCATTTTCAGCAGTGCCAATGTCAACAACTTTGGCATCAACTCCACGTTTACTAAACTCAGCCTTCCAGAGTTCAATAGCTGGTTTGTCTTTCGGGATACCAAGCTCATCGTTACCGATATAACAACTGACATAAACTCGATTTGGGTCGAGGCCGACAGTATCAAACAAAAACTCAGCAATCCACGGAATCTGCTCAGCCTGGAAATAATCCCCTAAACTCCAATTACCAAGCATTTCAAAGCTCGTCGTATGTGAATCATCACCAACTTCCTCGATGTCTTCCACGCGGATACAAACCTGTGAATTAACTAGCCGATTTCCTTCTGGGTGCTCTTCACCGAGCAAGAACGGAACCATCGGCTGCATACCAGAACCGGTAAAAAGTGTGGTTGCATCTTCACTTGGCACAACGTTAGCACGCGGAACGATCGCATGACCTTTATCTTTGAAAAAATTGAGGTATTTCTGTCGGATTTCTTGAGCATTTATCATGCCTCTATCTTAAACTAAATAAAAATTGTCTTCTAGTCTTGACAGAACTTAATTAAAGCATTATAATTATCACATATAATATTTTTAAATAGAAAGTTATGATGTTTGGATTCGGCGAAAATGAGGAAAAAGAAACCGAGAGAAATCAGCTATTAAGGAACATAGCCAAAAAATTTTGTCCTGGCAGTTTCGTTGAACTAAATAGACTCAAAGGGCTAAATGTGGATGTTCCCGTCAAGGATGGGCCCATCGCGGTTGTGAAAGCTGGAGGGATTGAAACACTATTTTTTGGCATAATAGATGAAGTGACTAAAGAGTTGTGGGTATTTTCAACACATGTAGACAGTAATGGTGTAGTTGATGCAACAGAAAGAACCATAACAGGAAACGGAGGCGTGAAGTTTGGTAATGGAAAGCTTCATTTTCCCGAGGATGAGTATGCATCGTCAGACCACTTTGACGTGAGCCATGGCCCCGATGCAGAAGTAATGCGAGTCCACGATGAAACATCAGTTAACGGCACAACTGTCACTCTTCATAAACCTGTAGAAGATGCTAAATAAGATGAAAGAATAACCTAGGCCCACCATATCGTACTGTTCACTTAACTATAAGTTTTTCGAACTGTGTAGCTTATTTTATTGTTAATGAACCCTGACAATGTGATTTCTCGTAGATTACTGCAGACTGACCAGGTGCTAAAGCGCGCTTATCTTTAACCAGTTTAATCTGATAATTTTTATTATCGATTTTTTCAAGTGTACAGTCGGTCAAACTACCGAGATGTCGGGTGCGGACTTGATATGTCTTGCCATCTTCTGGAGCCTGATTAATCCAGTGAGCATCACTGCCGTGGATACTTGACGACCAAAGATCATTATCAGATGGGTCAGTCGTGACATAGACGATATTTTTATCCATATCTTTATGTGTCACATAGTATGGCAGTCCACCACCAACACCTAAGCCCTGTCGCTGTCCGATGGTATAAAAAATGGCACCTTCGTGCTGACCGACAACTTTGTCGTGATTATCAATTATCTCGCCAGGCTCAATATCTTCGACATATTCACGCAAAAACTCACGAATCCCGACCTGTCCGACGAAACAAATCCCAACTGAATCTTTTTTGTTCGCAGTTATGAGATCACGTTTTTTTGCCTCTTTACGAACGAGGCTTTTCTTCATATCTCCAAGCGGAAACAAAGTCTTTTCAAGTGCTTCGCTCGATACTCGAGCCAAGAAATAGCTTTGGTCTTTACTGGTGTCGACCGCCATATGCAGCTCATTACCGTTCACAATCCGCGCATAGTGACCAGTCGTAATTTTATCAGCACCATCTTTTAACGCTGTCTCTAAAAACAGCTTAAATTTAATCTCTTGATTGCACATTATATCTGGGTTTGGTGTTTTGCCCGCTTTATATTCGTCGAGCAGATAGTCAACAACGGCTTGTTTATACTCTGTTTGAAAATCGTATAACTTTAGCTCAATTCCTAGCTGAGCAGCAACACGCTTGGCATCCAGGTAATCATCCTGCCACGAGCATTTCCAGCCACCGATATCCTGTGACCAGTTTTTCATAAATACACCAGTCACGTCGTGTCCCACCTCAACCATCAATGCAGCAGTCAAACTACTATCAACACCACCACTCATGCCGACAAACACTCGTGCCATCTAGCTACCATTCACCTTCAAAAAAATAAGTTTTACGGACTCACTGATGGTTAGATACCAACCTTTTGGTGTTATCCACCACAGGCTACGGCGCCAAGTCTGGTCAAATGCGGAGTGATTAATGATTTCGGTATCAGGCAAAACTTTCTCAAATTCGAATGAAGCACGTCGCTGGTGATATGGTGA
>CAZUNB010000046.1:0-7733 GCA_964622235.1 uncultured Candidatus Saccharibacteria bacterium
CAGCAGCAGCTTCAGTGGCTGCAGTGTTTGCCTCCTCGTCCACAGCAGTACTCTCGAAAGTATTGATTATGTTATTGCGCCAATTTAATTTTTCGCTTGGTGACATGTTTTGATAGAACGGTGCGTTCTGTGCTTCATTTACCACTGCCGTGACTCGATCACGAGCTTGGTTATATTCATCAGAACTTGTATAAACTCTTGGGTCACCTTGTGAATCAAGGCTCAAGTGATCAAGCGTGGTTCGGACAGTAACTCTGTGAAGTAAGTTATCATACGCAGCGACATCTTCAGGATTGGCCGTATCTAGATTCTTTTGTTTTCTGACCTTCTTGTCGATAGCCTGTTTGTTGTGGACGAAGTGACTTGCTCCAGTACTATGCGTCGCCGAATTTAAAAATTTTAAATACTCTCCAACTTTTGCAAGGCTAATAGCTTCGAGCTCACTTTGTGCGATGATACCATCTGGAGTTTCACCAGCTACTAAAAGTTTTTCTTGAATCTCCTGAGTAGTTCCATTAAGCTTTTCTGCTTCAGTAGTAGCAGGGTCATGCCAAACATTATCGAACTCATCTAATCGGGTATAACCCTCGACTAAACCGTTGATTATATCTTGATCGTTATAGGCGACAAGCCACTCTCGCTCTGTTGGCAAAGTAGCTGGGTCATGATCGGGCATTGGCATTGGCATGATATTCTCCTATACCCTACATTACTCTCGAATTACGGCCATCACGTGGATTTGTTGGGCCGACAGCAGGATCAGCGTTGGGTGCAGGATCACCGGTAGCAGGTGCAGGTTCTCCTATCAGTCGACCACCAGGGCGACGTCGAGGAGGGTCATATTTTGGTGGGGTTCCGGCACCTGGATTAGGAGGAGATGGATCATTTGCTGCTGGAGGTGGTGGCGACTGAGGTTGATTAGGGGTTGGACCAGTTTGATCATCTGGGATCTGCTCTTCGTCCCCACCTTCTATCTTTTTTAAAAGGGATTTGTATGCTCCAGGACCAAATCTTTGCAATGTCCGACCTGCGATTCGGCCACTAAGTGCTCCGAATCCGTACGCTACACCAGGAAGGCCATTCCCAAGAAGAGCAAAATTTGCTGCCGCACCGAGTGCCCAAGTTACTCGCCTTTTTGCAGCTGTCTCACTTCTATCTGTTGGTTCTCCACGTTCGATCCAAGTCATAGCTTTTGCTGGCATATGTGAGGCAAACCATCGCGGCTTGCGAAGTTTGGCAAAAGGATTATCGACTAGCTGAGCATCACCCAAAAGACCAGTTGCTGCACCTGCGAAAAATGCACCAGTTGTTGCTGTTCGGCCAAGACCTACGACAATGTTCCAAGGATCACCAAGTAATTCCTTACCTTTTTCTATCACTCCATTGTTGGCTAAGTTAATTGCTTTTTCTGGATTACTCACAAGCCCGTATCCGAATTTACCAAGCACAACTATTCCAGCAGCAGCTATTGCCGCAGCCGGGACTGTTGCAATTGACCCTTTTATGTTTCTTTTCAGTTCTGAATCTGGTTCATCTGGACCATCTTGTGGCTGGTTGCCGCCATTATTTCTAGCTTGACGATTAGCATATCTAGTAGAAATAGCTTTCCACAGTCTACTATTCTTTACATCCATTTTCTTTGCAATTCTATCGGCAACTGAAACTGGCTTTTCGAGTTTTAAGTATTTCTCATTGCCTACCCACGGGTCATAATCTGGATTAACTAAATAAGAATTTTCGTCGTCCAGTTCGCTAATTAACTCAACACGCTCAGAGTCGTCATCATCATTCGGAGTGATAATAACTTCAATTCCTTCTCGGCCTACGAATGCAATGTCATCTCTCTCCAATGTTACATTTGTAGTTCCGTCTATACCTACTGCCTCACCTGATAAACCTAATTGAGATCCAAAACCAAATATTCGAGCAGATGCTTGACCAGTTGGTTTCCTGTTTTCATCTACCTTCTGATCTAGAAAAATTTGAATATCTCCTGAACTATTGTGACGTCCTGGCGCCCTAGATAATTTTATCGTAGACACTGTAGTTCCATCCCCAAGAGTGTTAAATATTTGTGCATAATTAATAGTAGGATCACTGTTTGCGTTAGGATCTTGAGCTGCATCTATCAAGGACAAAGTCTCATCTACAGTATCTATCCATGATTCAAGATCGTCCAGGACTTCTGGTGAAACACTAACTTCAGGACTAGCAGGATTTGGATCTTGCTCTGGGTTTGGGTTTGGGTTAGTCATAGTGGTTTTTCCTTAGTGGTTAGTTCTAGTGCTTAAATTTCACTGGTATTATAATAGCAAAATATGTCATATTTGTCAATATCATTATTTCTTATCTTCTCTCAGCTAATACTGATGCCCTGGAAGCAGCTTCTAGCGCATCTCGTTCATCTTGTATTCTTTTTTCTTTCGCTTGTCGACGAGCCCTGAAAGCTCCTCCGATACTATGGCTGCCGGTTTGTGATTCATCTGTCGGTTGACTATCTACCACACCTACATCAGCCTGAGGATCTTGAGCTCTAGTCTCGATAGCTGGAGCAACTGTTGCTGTAGTAGTACCTAAAGTGTTCTTGCCCGCTTCAGGTTCATTTGGCTCAGTATTTGTTTCAACAGCTTGTACTTGAGGAGTTCTAGGTTCTTGTGCTCGCTCGACTGCTTCATCGTAGGCTTGACGAAATGCGCCAGCTGTTTCACCTACACTGCCAGCAAGTGAACCGAGTACTCCTGATAACCTGCCACGCCTTCTTGGTCCTTCTTCAATTACGGGCACTTCTAAACTACCTGCAGGTGCAGGGCCTATTTGGTCAACTAAAGCAGTATTCTCTTGAGTTGTGTTCGCAGTAAAATCTGCGACGACAGGCGGAACCTCTGGCACTGTCTCTGTTTGACGTAGTTCTTGCTCAGTAGCACGCAAGGGTCCCAAGTCTACCAAAAGTGCTGGATCGACCGTAGGAATATCTAGATCCAGCTCGGTTCCATCTCTATTAGCCCTAATTTTCGCAGCAACAGTTTGCCCGAAAACACTCATTATGGCTCCGTCATTAGCATCAAATTTCATTGTAGCTCCGTCACTATCATCAACAGTCATATCTACACCACTGCTCAAGACTCGACGGAATTCTCTCTGTAAAGGTAAGGCTGCATCGGTATCGCTAATTTCGGCCATTTTATCAGTAAAAGCATCTAATAAGGTCTGAACTGTAACTACTTGTTCAACGAACGACTGTATAATCTCATCAGAAAAGGCAGCCGCAGAAGTCGCCGCATCAATCTCGCTCTGTTCGGTATCGAAAGTCCCTCTTTCTAACCAGTCAGTGTTCTCTCCTGCTGAAACTTCACCATCAAAATCATCTGGAATATCAAACATTGAGCCTTCTGGGTCGGGAAATGTTTCAATCTGTCGTGTTGGATCATGTTCACCTGGAACATGTATATCTGGTCGAATTGGAGTTACAGTTGCAGCCATATTTGATAACCTTTTTATTTTTTTGTTTTTATCTAACAGTTTGTAATATAGCACTCAATGTATTATTTGTCAATAAGATATCCTATTTGTATTTACTTTTACTCTGTTGTATATTATAGCAATGAAAAGAGCTGGATTATTCGAAGAAGTTAGTCGTGGTGGCGATGCATTGTTGAGCGCAGCTGGACTAGAAACTCCAGAAGCAAGGGCAAAATTAGCGGGAAAAGCTGGTGGAGCTGTAGTTGGCGTTGTGGTTAAACACCTTGTCGATCATGTTATGCCAGCCAAAGATGAAAAACCTAGTGTGGCCGAGGAAATGAAGTCAGTAGTTCTCGGAGTAGCTATCGAACGTACGGGAGCTCGAGTTATACAAGCGATGAAAAGAGCTCTTGGCATCGAAGATCCTGCTAAGACAGCAACAAAGACACTGGCACAAATCCCTCCGGATAGTGCAGAAGCCTGGGATATGTATTGTGATGCTTACCCCGAGCCAATTACTTTACCCGACGAAAAAAACTAAAAAACTTTGAGGAGTTCGATGTCGAAAACGAGATCGGAGTTCTTGGGAATGTTTTTGGCTGGAGACGAAGAACCGTACGCCATTTCACTCGGGATGAAGATTCGACGGGTACCACCGACTTTCATACCGGGAACGCCCTGCTGCCAGCCTTTGATAACTTCGTTGAGACCAAAGCTAATTGCTCGGTTCATATCATGCGAGCTCTGAAAGATTGTGCCGTCTTTGGCGAGCGCACCAGTGTAGTTTACTTTTACCCGAGCGTCTTCGGGAACTTCTTCGCCTTCACCTATTTTGGTGTCTTTAAAAGACAGCTCAGCAATCTCATCAGTTGGTTCAAAGTCTTCTAGTTTCGTGCCTTCTAGTTTTGGAAATAATCGTTTTTTGCTCATGTCTTCAAGTATACCATCAGCCAAGCTTATAGTCAGACTTATAACTACCTTCAAGAGGCAAAACACTTGAGATAGTTTTAATATCGTTTTTATCTAGCTCAGCATAAGCATAGATTCCATCACGTTCAAAGTTATCCTCGCAGAATGGAGTACTAATAACGCTAGTGCCATAATAATTAGTATTTGGGTCACTGCCAGTTCGATCAACTGCAGCAAAGAAAAGCTGATTCTCAGTAGCGCGAGCTTTGACAAGATGCTCCATAATCGCAGGTTTATTCCTGCCTTCCACCCAATTGAATAACGAAAATATAATTTCAACTCCCGCCTTTTTATAGGTTCGAAATAGCTCGGGGAAACGGATATCAAAACAAATACTCAGACCGCACTTCCAGCCTTCTAGCTCGAAAACAGCCAGGTTGTCGCCAGCTGCGATAAACTCTGGTTCAGCCGAATCGGTGAAAAGATGATTCTTGTGATATCTCGCCACAAACTCGCCTGCTCTATTGACCACGAAAGCCGTGTTGAAAGGGACTGCCTCCATTTGGATTCCTTTCCGCCACGCCAGCGATTATATTTACATTATGTTTTTTGGCAATTAAACCGATCTCAGGCAACACTCTATCCTCAAGAACTTCTGCTATTTCACGATTTGAATCATCAACAACAAAACCTGATAGACTCATCTCTGGAAATAGAATAACATCTGTTTTCGGCCACTTTTTCATAACCCTTTCTACATGCTCGGCATGCATTTTTACATTCGCATCCGTATCTTTCCATACCGTATCCGAGGCAACCGTCACTACGTTCATAGCCTAATTGTACATTATCTAATCACAATACTTAGTATTCAGATTGTGTAATCTAGCACAATTACAGTAATTATTTCTCATTCATCTACTTTTACTGCCAAAAGTAACAAAACCACTGGGCTGTCACGTTGCTAGGTATGTTCATCATAAAATGAACAATCACAAACAGAACTCGTAGCTTCGCTACTCAAACACTATTTGTGTCACTATTGTGTATTCTTACATTCACATTCTGGCTTTGGTTCTTTTATGCCCAGACCCGAAGCCAAAATCGGCAGTGGTCTTTGGCCTAGGTCGAGCATCCGCCAAAACTGAGAAATGAGTGTGTTTTGCTCGCTGCGTGACGAGGACCACCTGAGTGTAGCGGAGGCGACTAAAAGGAGTCCCACAGGAGCCAGAGAGTGGAATGCGGTTCATTTCATCATGTTTTGAAGACGTGAGAGAGTTTTGTGTTACTTTGCCGGTGCAAAGTGATGAGGTAAAAAACTAACTATAAAGCGAGAATTTTTTGGTTAATTGTTTGGACTCTTTAGCATTCATGAAAAAGCAGATACCGTAATATTCAAGATCGGCTTCTAGGGTAGAATTCATCCGTTCGTGTTGTTCAAAGTACGTACCTTCAACCATCATATCTGTAAAATCCGAGAAAATAATATCTTTTTCAATTAGCTCATTTCGAGTGTACGAATTTGGTTACCATTCTTTGCACGCAAAACAATGAATCCGTTATCAGAGAGGTTTGGATGCTCACCACCGTCTTTATCAAAGTATGGTTGGAAACGAAACCGTTTAGTATCTTCGTGCTGCGACATAAGTCCGGCTGTCATATGTCCAAGTGCATTAAGCGCTCGTCCAACTTCAATTTTCTTGTTCAAGACACAGACGAACTGATCGTCGGTTGGTATGTATTTCACGAGTTCCCCCTCTACTCTATCTCTTGAAGATAGACCTTAACAAACCAAGTCTTAACCGAAGCTTTGTGAAGATGCCCCATAATTGCGATATCATTTTCACGACCAAGCGTAGCATGTATGTGAAGTGTTCCATCAGAAACATCACCATTGCCGAGGAGTTCGAGTGGTTCTAAATATTCTGTTAATTTATATATTGTTGCATCATCTTTGGACATGGTCGAGATTGTACAGCTTTCGACTCCTCCGATAATACTTGTTATGGCAGCATTCTTGACTGAATCAATCTCTAACCTTCTATTGAGGTCTGCTACAAAATCTCCAGTATTTTCGAAAATGTATCGAATGTGTCTCATCATTTACTTTCGTCAGAAACGGTCAAAACGTTAATTAATTTCTGTAGTTGAGCTTTCGTTTGATGAATCAAATCAGCATTTCCTCGAGCTTTGATGATAATATCAGCTTGGTTTGGCTCATCGGTAACCTCGTTGACTTCGAGTGAATCAATGTTGAAGCTTCGGCGAGTAAAAACCTGAGCCACGCGAACCAAAACGCCTGGCTCATCGATGACTCGAAGATGAATAAAGTGCGTTTTTTTCTCAGCCATAACCTAAGTACTCCCCGTTGGTTTATCCATTTTATGCTGTGGTGGCTCAGTTAACATATCTTCGAGCGGTGCACCGGCTGGAATCATCGGAAAAACATTTTCATTCTTGGTAACTTCGGCATGTAAAAGCGCAGGGCCATCATTGTAGGCTAGCATTTGAGCAACCGCGCTTGTGACGTCTTCTGGTCTATCGACATGGAAACCTTTGATCCCATCATAGCTCTCAGCTAATTTTACAAAATTGGGATTGCCTTCTAGATCAACGCCACTTTCACGATTTTCATAAAATAATTCCTGCCATTGCCGAACCATACCGAGATATTTATTATCGAGGACTACAATTTTAATTGGTAACTTATTAACAGCTGCAGTTGCTAGCTCTGGCATCGTCATCTGAAACCCACCATCACCAGCAAAAACAACTACAGTGTCATCTGGGCGACCGACCTGAGCTCCAATGCCAGCTGGAAATCCAAAGCCCATAGTTCCGGCACCACCTGAACTTAACCAGTTATCACCATGATCGGTTTTATAAAACTGAGCTGCCCACATCTGGTGTTGACCAACGTCGGTACTGACAATTGCCTTGCCTTCAGTTTGGTCGTAAACTTCATCGATTACTTGCTGCATCGTTAGCTCACCGGTCTTCTTATATGAAAGCGGGAAATCTTTTCGATAGTCATCAAGCTTTGTATTCCAATCAGTCCTTTTTTGCGGATCTGCTAAATCAACCATGATTTGAAGCGCTGCATCTGCATCAGCCGCAAGCTTTAAATCAGGTTTTATCATTTTTCCAAACTCCGAAACATCAATATCTAGATGAAGGATCTTGGCATTTTTACCAAATTCAGATGCTTTGCCAATGATACGATCATCAAAACGTGAACCAACCGAGAATATCAAATCAGCATCGACGATAGCTTTGTTAGCATAGGCCGTGCCGTGCATGCCAATCATGCCTAGGCTCAGATGAAGCGTTTCTGGGAAAACACCTTTTCCGAGTAAGGTTGTAGT
>CAZUNB010000047.1:0-7183 GCA_964622235.1 uncultured Candidatus Saccharibacteria bacterium
TTTGGTGCGTTTACTCGTTTTCTTGTGTGATTTTGAAATTTGAAATGCCATAATAGTCTTTCTATTATACTACTGTTTTGACCTGTAATGTTTTTCAAGTATAAATTACCTCATATATTTCTGAATAAATTCACTTGACAGAAATCTTTTTGGTTTTTGTAATGAGCATTCATTGGCTAATTTACAAACTAAAACGCTCTATTCTAAACGCCCGCCAACTCGCTT
Organism: uncultured Candidatus Saccharibacteria bacterium; assembly: GCA_964622235.1. Lineage (GTDB taxonomy): Bacteria > Patescibacteriota > Saccharimonadia > Saccharimonadales > JAGPDM01 > CAZUNB01. Next base: position 226 of record CAZUNB010000047.1, read on the forward strand.
GCAGTTGGCCAAGGGTTAAAAGCACAACCTTGTAGACTGATCGACTGTTGTTGCATGATAGGCGCTGACTGTCCGGGACCACCGCATTTTGCATGTCCAAAACCAATAAAATGCCCAACTTCATGATTTACCACCATAGAGCGGTAGTCGTTAAGATTCCCGCCAGCACCATTCCACGCTTCAGTTGCACCATTCCACCGATCAATATTAATAATGACATTACTACCTGAACGACAGCTCCACTGTGGACTACATCCACTACTAAAGCTCGGTAACTGATCAGCTGCACTTAGCCATAAAGTAAAGCTACAGCCAGATTGCACTTGCGAGAAGCTGACCTTGCCACTACCCGACCAGCTACGAGAATCTGCCAGAGTTTGAGCTACCTTGGCTGAAAAACTAGCTAGGTTGGCCGTGTCAACCGCCTTAGCCTGTACACAGTAACTGTAGTGTCGCGATGAGCCACCCGAACGCTTAACAGGTATCACACGAGCTTTAGTCTTTATCGCTAAAGCTGAATTTGGTTTTTTGGCTTCATTCATCTGAGTATAGATTGCATTCGTTAGGTCTGCGCCATTAGTTAGTTCAAGTTTCGAATTATCTATGAGTGAACTTAGATAGGCTGTGATCATCGGCTTACTGAGCTCAAAACCTTTTTCACCTTTCACAAACCATGCTAGCTTCGTCTCGTTCTTCGGCTCAACTACTTTTCCATCGTTAGTAATGGTAACTTTCTGATCTAGCTTCGCATTAAATTGATCACGAGTTGCCTCTAGATCCTTGGTTGAAATCTTTGGTTTTTCTACATCAAAAGAAAGTTCAATCGGCTTGATGTTGGTAGATGTTTTAACCTTTAACTTATCATTCACTTTTTTACGATTAATCTGTTTACCATTTTTCTCTAACTCAACCGAGAACTTATCTTTTTGTTTAATTACCTCAGCATCACGTGGAGGCGTACGGAGTTGTGCATTAATCTTATCAAGCTCTGTATTCAATTTCTTATCATCAATGTTTACCGGCAAGCTATAATTCTGTCTAGTGACAACCTGGACCAATGGTATGTATCCTTTTTTGCGTCCGAGAATTTCCGAAGTCATTGACTGATTTATTGTTAGACCAAGTTGATCTCGTTTAAACTCTTGATTAAATGGTTTTTCGCTTTTATCATCTTCGCTTTCTTTATTCTCATCCTTTGAGATGCTCTTGATGGTAATTTTTTTCGGTACTAAATTCTCAACTTGCTTAGCGCTAAAACTACCAATTTTTTCTGAACCGATGTAGCTATTTGGATAAACCTTGTCTTTGTAAACAAGTCCAAGGATAAGATTGCTAAGCAAAAATATCAGTAGCAATGACCCGGTAGAAATCGCAATTATTTTCTTATAGGGTTTTTTATTAGTCTTTTTATTGACCTTTTTGTCTGGTTCTTCTTTTTTCTTAACATCAACATCAGACGTCCTGCTCAGTTTCTTTGAAGGATTCTCATTATTAACAACTATATTATTTTCTTTTTTCGACTTTTTCAATCGGAATTTCTTCTGTTTTACTACTTCGCGTTTCATTTTCTAACCTTTACTATCGTTTACTCTAGCACTAACTTGTTTGCGTTCAGGCTCAACCGGTACAAAAACCCACAAAATCAGATAGGGTAGAAAACCTGGCAGCCAGCCAGGGAGAAGCAAAACCACAAAAATAACTCGAGCAACCGTTGGGTCAATTTGAAAATATTCAGCTAAACCACCACAAACGCCAGCAATTTTCCGATCATTTCGACTACGATACAATTTCTTCATAAGAACATCTTACCACCATAGTGTAAAAAATCTAAAATTTGCCAAGAATGATAAGATTAATGTACGTAATAGGAGTAAAAAACATGAATATCAGTTTTTATTTTGACCCACTTTGTCCGTGGTGCTGGGTGACGGCAGCTTGGATCCGCCAGATTCAAGAATCTAAAAGCCTAAACGTCGAATGGAAGCCAATTAGTCTCAAGCTAAAAAACGGCGATATGGGCGAACCCTGGGATATAAAAGCAGAAAATTCTTTAAAGATACTACGCGTTGTTGAACACCTTCGAGAGAAAGGTAAAGACGACAGAGTTGGTGGTTTCTACAAACATATCGGCACCGCCATTCACCGTGATGGCTTACTAAACGAAGAAAGTCCTGACGTTAAACAAGCTATCGCCGATGCAGCTAGTTCGGTTGGAATTGACCCAGATTGTGCTATCAAGCATCTTGAAGACGAAGACCTAACCCAAAGAGTCCAAAAAAGCACAGATGAGGCTATTGCTCTTGCTGGCGACGACATCGGTACGCCGATTATCGCCTTCAAAGACAGCACAGGGAAAGATGCAGCATTGTTTGGACCAGTCATCTCTGAACTTCCAGCGAGCTTAGATGAGGCAGAAAAGCTTTGGGATGCTTACGTTACCTTTGCTACTAAACCGTATTTCTGGGAGCTGAAACGCACTCGAACCGTACAGCCTGATACCAGAAACACATTCAAAGAAAACTAAATTCACAGCTTTCAATACTTAAATTCTATGCGCGATATCTATCGTTACTGCTATACTGCAGAGACAAAGGGAGATTAAAAAACATGATGAAAATACATATTACTCAGTTTGATTTAGACCGATTACAAAAGCTACTATCAGCTCGAAAACCATACGATAAATATGACCAAGGCTTGGCAGATGATTTAGAAAATGCCGAGATTGTTGAGCCAGCAGCAATCCCGCCCGACGTCATCACGATGAACTCGACAGTTCGACTAACCGATGAAGACGGAAAAGACCGTGATTATTCGATTGTCTTTCCTGAAGATGCTGATTTAGCTGAAAACAAAATATCGATTCTCTCACCTGTTGGCTACTCGATGATTGGTTGGCGCGTCGGTAGTGACCTAAATATCCCAACACCAAAGGGTGAAAAGAAATTGAACGTTAAAGAAATTCTCTATCAACCAGAAAAAGCAGGTGATTTCGACCGATAATTTATGAAGGGTCATCATCCAAGCTGTCAATCAAATATTGTAAGTAAACAAAATTTAAGCTGTGCTACCAGAAAGCCCTGGAAGCGGTTGTCGATAAAAATAAATCAATCATTTTATTCTATCAGCACCAAACTTTGATGCGTGGGCAATTTTGAGATGTAATTACTGTCAAAAGATACAGCTAAAAATTACAGTAACGTGAATGAATCTCGATAAGTTGAGAAATCTTTGTTTGCATTGCCTTTTTCACTCAAGCCTAAAATCGTATAAAGTGTTCGGTCGACCAAAATATAACGGGCTTGGGCGGTAACTTCCCTGCCAGAAGCTGAATCTTTGCCGCTAATTACCACGTCTCGCGCTGGATTACCTTGCACTTCCAAGTTTTCGGAAGAATCTAACGTGCCCGATAGATTAGAAATAGAGCCTCTAGCTGCCCCCTCCAACACCACACTGCTGTCTTCGTTTAATTGTGATTCCTGGGGATAAGTTACCAAGGATACTTGAAAACTCGCATAGCTATCTGCTGTCTGATAAAACGTAATCGGTACAGATACACCCTCTATGGTCATTTGTTCCGAACTTATTTCTGGTTCTTCCAATAACTTGACAGAAAAGCCATCTCCTTCGTACTTATAGGTTTTTGCTTCTAAAGTCTCGGCTTTTTCAGTGCTATTTTTTGAATCTGTCTCGCTGCCAGAATTTAATTTATCAAATAAGCCACTACTAAAACCTAAAACTGCAAGCGCCACAATAGAACTAACTGCAAAAACTGCCGCTCGTTTCCAGCTGATTGGTTTTCGTTGTTTGTCTGCCATATTATGTCTCCTCCTTGTTAATGCTCGGACCTGTCCACTTATTTCATTTTTGGGCAATCATCACGAAATTATCGCCGCAACGATGATACCAATTGTGGATTGAACTACCACTGGTATAGTAGCATATTTTTTCGCTTCTTTTGCCATTGCCCCGTATGAAACAATGACAAATTCAAAGTAACTTGTAAAAACAACCGCGATCTATTATTTTGTCAATTTGTTAGGTTTTGGGGAATTATCAGTATGTTTCGTAAAATTCAAAAGTATATGGATCATCGTCTACATACTAAGTTAGTCTCATTTTTGATTTTAAATGAAAACTATTCTAGCTCCTCTTTTGCATTAAATGTTCTATAAAATAATTATTAATAACTGAGTTATTTTAATCTTCCATGGATGAATCACCAGACATATATTTTTCTCTCTACAGTTATTCTCCCATCGAAAATTATCTTAATCGGCCATTAGACTGTCGGTTTTATATTCCACTAGCCATGTCTTAATAATCTCAGATTTTGGAAGAATTTCGTTGGTCAAGATTTTCTTGGAAATTACCATTAGCTCCTATGTTGGGAGTATGTTTGCCATTTTATATAGATGATGTCATTCCATAACTTTGCAGACAAAAAAAATGGTTTTTAATGCACTAAAAAACATTGACTGTAGTCTAGCTTTAGGATATATTAATAGCTATCACCATGACCGAGTTAAGCAACCTAAGGTTTCGACCGACCGTTGATCTCGGTCTTTTTGCTTCTCTTGGCTTCTAGATTTTGACGCAACAGGTCAACTCGGCTGATATAACTATTATATTTCCGTAACAAACTAGAGAAATGCCGATTAGGCACAAGAACCCGAAGCAGCTTATCTCTTTCATCCAAGAACTCGACTAAACAAGCAAAATCTCCATCACCGCTAACGATAATTGCTTTATCATAATTATCATATTGAATAGCCGAAGCGTGCAATACGAGCTCGGCATCGACATTGCCTTTGACTGTGTCGTCTTTGATCTCAACCGTTGGCTTAAAAATCAGAATATAGCCAGCCTCCTGCAAGGATAAATACAGCATCTCATTTCCGGGAACTTGACCGATGAAAAGATAGGCTTTTTGAACATTGTATTTATTCTTCAGATAAAGTCGGAACTTTCCAAAATCGAGTCGCCAACCGAGTGCACGAACACCTAGGTTGAGGTTCTGACTATCTATAAAAGCGTAATTTGGCTTGTCCATTGTATTAATTTTGGTTGGTTTCATAGTTTCAGTATACAAAGTTTGTCTAGTGTGTGACGATGCTTTGGCCAAATTCGCCTTTGTTGGTATAATAGAATTACTATCCTTCGGGGTCGGGTGAAAATCCCAATCGGTGGTACAGCCCACGAGTCGGTGACAACTGACATGATCTGGTTAGATTCCAGAGCCGACCGTACAGTCGGGATGAAAGAAGATAGTCACATTATTTTCGTGTAAAAATCCCCGAAGCGCATAGCCGTGAAAGGGATTTTATGTTTTCAGGAATTATCACAAACGTTGGAAAAGCCGTAAAAATAGACGGTAAAAAACTAACCTTTTCAGCTGACTCTAAGATTATTGATGAAATATCATCCGGTAGCAGCATCGCTATTAACGGTATCTGCCTGACTGCGCTTGAACAACCAACAGACGACACTTTTATAGTTGAAGTGATGACTGAAACGATCAAGAAAACGAATATTCAAGAACTGTCAGTCGATGATGAGGTTAATCTCGAACTTGCCCTGCCCGCTTCCGCCAGACTCGACGGCCATATCGTTCAGGGCCACGTTGATGGTGTTGGCACGATTGAGTCAATCACTCTAGAGGACAACAGTCATCTTGTGGCTATAACGTTACCGAGCGAAATTGCCGGACTGATGGTCGAAAAAGGGTCAGTGGCACTTAATGGTGTGTCGCTAACAATTATTAGTATCAAAAATGACTGCTTACAGGTTGGAATAATTCCCTACACCTGGGACCACACCATTTTTAACAGATTAAAAACTGGCGATAAAATTAATGTTGAAGTAGATGTATTAGCTCGCTATGCACAAAAAAGTCAGGAAACTAATGGAAAAAATTCAAAATTCCAGAAAGTAGCTAGCGCGAAATTGCCTACAGAATTTGGTTTGTTTAGAATGACTGTTTATGCCAATAATCAGGATGGTAAAGAACATATCGCGCTAGAAATGGGTGAAACGAAACAGTCTGTTCTGGCCCGTATTCATTCACAGTGCCTGACTGGTGATACATTTCATTCCTTAAAATGTGATTGCAAAGAGCAACTGCACCAGAGTTTTAGGATGATTGCTGAAGAAGGTAGCGGATTGATAATTTATCTCGACCAAGAAGGCCGAGATATCGGTTTAACAAACAAGATCAAAGCCTACGCGTTGCAAGAACAAGGCATGGACACGGTTGAAGCAAACCTTGCGCTGGGTCTGCCTGTTGATAATCGCCGTTATGACATAGTGGCTGATATTTTGGACGATTTAAATATAGAATCGATACGGCTAATTTCCAATAGTAGCGACAAACAAGCACAACTCGAAAAGCTGGGCATTAAAATTGATGAAACCGTACCAATCCAAACCGAGCCACAAAAATATAATCTTGAATATCTGAAAACCAAGAAAAAGAAAATGGGTCATCATCTCGATGAAATCTGATAGCAAAATGATTTTACGAGCAATTGAACTAGCCAAGAATGGACGAGGTCAAACCGCACCGAATCCGATGGTAGGTGCAGTTATAGTTAAAAACGACAAGGTAATTGCTGAAGGCTATCATCGCAAGGTTGGTCAAGCACACGCAGAAATCGATGCTATCAACAACGCTTCCGAGAACCTAGAGAGTGCGACCATGTTTGTAACATTGGAGCCCTGTTCACACGTCGGACGAACAGCACCATGTGTCGATGCTATAATTGCCACCGGAATTTCAAAGGTTGTCTGTTCAATAAAAGATCCAAATGTATTAGCTTCTGGCAAAGGAATCGATAAACTTATCGAGGCTGGAATTGAAGTGGTTGTAGGAGAACAAGCTGATACGTCGAGATTACTTAATCGAGATTTTTTTACTTTTCATGAACAAAAACGACCATTCATCGCAATAAAATTTGCT
>CAZUNB010000048.1:0-1305 GCA_964622235.1 uncultured Candidatus Saccharibacteria bacterium
CCGGCTTGGTGCACTTGTTCGACACCACATCGCACGCGCCCTCGCCCGCCAGGCAGCTCTTGTCGGCGCGGCTGCGGCGCGCCGCGAGAACGAAACAACACACCAGTCGCAGCCGAGCAGACTAAACGAACAACCGACCGGCGTCGGAGCCGGTGTGGGCGCCGCAGTCGTCGCTGGCGTCGGAAGCATCGGTGCAAGCACGGGGGTTGGAGCCGGCGTCGGTGGCAAGCATGCAGCATTGGTCGTGGCGCAGAAGAGCACGTTGACAAACGCGTTGCCGGCCGGAAAGAAGTCTTCGCTGATGCCATCACCGACCGTGCCGCATCCATCATCGTGGCTCACAATCATCCCAGTGACAGTTTAAGGTCAAGCACAGCTGATCTTGAGGTAACTGAACGACTCAAAAGTTCAGCTAAACTTCTTGGTATTAACCTAATCGATCACATTATTGTTACAAAGGGTTCCCACGGCTCCGTAATCTAGCAAGAAAGAGTACTGTCATCTATAATCAAATAATGAAGACTGAGAGAAATATATCTGGAAGGTTGGAGTAGTAAGTGTTTGTGAACAGTTTTAACAAGACAGATAAGGAAGAGACAAAATGACTAGCCAGCACGAGGCATATTCACGAGTAGTCATCGACCGCAAGTTGCGAGAGGCTGGCTGGGATATTGAAGATTCCAATCAAGTAGTTTTCGAAGATCATGGTCCAGCTGGCAGAGCCGACTATATATTAAAAGACAAAAAAGATATGCCGATTGCTGTTATTGAAGCTAAAGCTCCAGAAACAGATCCATATAACGCCAAGAAGCAAGCCAGAGACTACGTCGATAAGCAATATCCACAGGTAACCTACGTCTATTTAGCTAATTCAGAAAAGATATATTTTTGGGATCTTGAACATGGCGATGCCATGCCATCAGACGGTGGCTTCTTCTCGCAACAAGATCTAGAGCGTCGGCGAGCCAGCAGTCGCATCAGCGACAGAGAGCAACTGACTTTGAAGCCAGTTGGAAAAGACTACTTCAGCGATGTTAGCGAGCTAGAGCTACGTGATTATCAGCCAGACGCCTGGAACGCTATTGCCCAGCAGTACGAAAACGACAATAAACGGGCTTTCTTGCTGGAGATGGCAACTGGGACCGGCAAGACAGTGCTAGCTAGCCTGATAATCAGTAAATTTTTGCGCACTAACAACGCTAGCCGAGCCTTATTTATCGTTGACCGCAAAACCCTTGCCAAGCAAACTAAGGGTACATTTGAACAGTTGCTGAAGAACATTTCGGTGGTTGGCACTTACTGGGG
>CAZUNB010000048.1:1315-6358 GCA_964622235.1 uncultured Candidatus Saccharibacteria bacterium
GCGCTTCACGGACGAGACCAGTTTACGCCCGGAGCATTTGACCTAATTATTCACGATGAGGCGCATCGCAGTATCTATACACCAGAGGCACGGGCAGCAGTCGACTACTTTGTGGGTGCAACCAAAATCGGACTAACCGCCACACCCAAGGATTTCCTGAAGAATATCGATGTTGATCAGCTAAGTCTTGATGATCCTCGAGCTTTAGAACGACGCATTCAGCGCGACACTTACAAATACTTTGGCTGCGAGAACGGTACGCCAACTTATAGATACACTATTCAGGATGGATCAAAACAAGGCTATTTAATTGAGCCAGTCTATCGTAAAGCTAACACTTCACTGACCTATCAAGCACTGAGCGATGAAGGTATTACCAAGCTTGATGATCTAGAGTTAGAAGAAGGCACCAGTCTCAAAATCCGTGATTTAGAGCGCAAAGTCTACTTCCCCGAGCGCAACAAAACCATGATGCAAGAGTTTTTGGATTATGCTGATCATTCCCCAAATGGTGAAATCGGTAAAACGTTGGTGTTTGCCGTTTCACAAAACCATGCTGATGCGCTGGCAAAGATTCTCAACCAACTGACACCAGAATACAACGGTCGGTTTGCCGAGGTTGTTACCAGCCGTATTAACGGAGCTCACGAGATTGCCAAAGATTTCGCTAACGCAAACAATAAGCTACCTCGTGTTGTAGTAACCGTCGATATGCTTGCAACTGGTTTTGATGCGCCAGAAATTCAAAATCTGGTACTAGCCCGTGCCATGTACGATCCTACAACTTATCAGCAGATTAAAGGCCGTGGCACTCGGCTTTGTCCTGAGATCAACAAGCAACGTTTTGTGGTCCATGATTTTGCAGGAGTGTTGGAATACTTTGACGAAAAACATGATTGGGACGAACCGCTGAATATTCCTGCCAGTAAAAAAGTTTATGGCTCACCCAATGAAGCTATTAATGATAAGCCACAGGTCGATGAAGGCGTTGGCGAACAAGGCGATGATTACAAGCCAAAAGATCAAAAAACTCCTACTAGCCAGACTAAAGACTTCGTAGCAACCAGAGATCAGATTCGCTATGGGCTCGGCGAAGGCGATGTGGTTGATCGTAATATGTATCAAGATGAGTGGACTACTGCCGTTCATCGGTATGTTGAAGCTAATAAGACTAAAATAGAACAAGTTATTGATGACCCAGAAGCCATGGATGAGCTGATGGAAGACATCAACGCTCAGTTGCTTGATAAGCCAAAATACTTCTTTAACGAAAAGTCCCTACGTGAGAGCCACCGAGTGATTGCCGGTGTGCGAGATTTTTTCTTGGCGGCAGTCGGTAAGACCGCTTTGCCAACCCGTGACGAACAATTAACAGAGTTTACTCAAGGCCTAGTAAATAAATTTGCCGATCAAGCCGGTGGTGCCTCGCAGCGACGTAGCCAGATGGTGCGTTATCTAACAAAACACCTCACGGAAGAAGACGGCGGCAAGCTTATTCAGCAAATTCGTGAGAAAAATGATCTCTCATTCTTGACCAGGCCGGAATTTGCTAACGCCTACCAACCTCGAGAATGGCTAAATGAATTTGAGGATTCAGACGAGATAATAGAGCTAGTCAGCGATATAGCGACTAGCGAATTGGTTAGGATATAACAATGAGTGACGATATACGCATCAGCCACGTCCAAAAAACAGTTGTCCGGAATTTTCGGACAACTGTTGGAAACGATAGCTCTACATGCATAGAATTAATGAGAAAATTCGGAATTTCCGAATTTTCTCCTAAACAGGATTTTTATAAACGGAAAGGCAAGGACTAGTTATGTCAGATTTTACTAGCAACGGATTGAACAAAAAAGTAGATGCTCTGATGGATAAGTTCTATGGGGCAGGGGTTGCCAGCCACCCGACCATCATTGAGCAAATAAATTATCTGCTGTTTATGCGCGCGCTTTCGTTTAAGGATGAGGAATACAAACAGCTGGGCGTAGATGATCCCGAGAAGATCGTTTTTGACGGCGATCTTTCCAAGTACAAATGGGAGAATCTATTGACGCTTAACGCCGAGGAACTTTTTACTGCGCTAGAAGAATGCTTCCGTAAAATTCCAGACAGCACTACCAACCAGACGGTTCGTTTAGTCTTTCGCAACGCTCATATCAAACTGTACGATAAAGCCACGCTGCGGATTGTCGTGCACGAGCTTGATCAGTTTGCTAAAACTATGGATTCGCTGGAGCACAAAGGTCAGCATGATATTTTTGGCGACACTTACGAATATTTACTCAGCAAGTTATCTCAGGCTGGTACTTCTGGGCAGTTTCGTACCCCACGGCACATCATTGAGTTTATAGTCTCAGTCATTGCGCCGAAAAAGGGCGAGACTATTTTGGACCCAGCGGTTGGTACGGCTGGTTTTTTGGTTAAAGCCTACGAACATCTGCGCAATCAATATTCATCGGGCGAGGCTGGTGCTGGCAACTTCGATAAACTGAGTAACAAAGAACACAGCTTTTTGTTTGAACATACCTTTAGTGGTTTTGACAGTGACGAAGACATGATCAAGTTCGGCATGATGAATCTTTATCTGCACGGTTTGCAGAATGCCAAGCTCTTGCGTCAAAATACCCTGACTGATACCGGCGGTAACCGTGATAAGTACGACGTAATTCTGGCTAATCCTCCATTTAGTGGCAAGATCGATAGGGACAGTGTCGTACAAGAACTACAGATGAAAACTGGCGCTACAGAAGTATTGTTTTTGCGCTACATGTTAGAGCACACAAGAACTTCCGGACGTATAGGGGTTGTAGTGCCAGAAGGTATAATATTTCAGCCAGGCGAAGCATATAAAAAGATTCGCAAATTACTTGTAGAGAGAGGTTTGTGGTGCGTGGTTAGTTTACCGCCAGGAGTGTTTAACCCATACGCAAAAACCACTAAAACTAGTATTCTGTTTCTTGATAAAGAAATGCAAGAAAAGATTCAAGGAGTTGAGTTTGTAAAGGTAGATAATGATGGATTTGATCTCGGTGCTACACGCACTCCGATTCAAGATAACGATTTACCTACAGCTTTAGAGATTATTAATTTACATAAAAAAGGTGTGTCTAACTCAGGACACAATCTCCAGCACAAGTTATTGAGTAGAGAAGAGATTGGCAATAGGCCCGCAGCAAACTGGGCAGTCTTTAACGATTACTATGAAAATACTAGCAATTCTTCAATCCATCAGAATACTGAAATTGGATCAATTCTCATACCAAAAAAAGCTAAAATAACTATCGATAACGATACAGAATATAAACAAATCACCGTAAAGATGAATGGTAAAGGAGCAGTTCTTAGAAAAAAGATTCTCGGTAAAGATATAAAAACCAAAGCCCAGTTTTTAGCTAGCGAAGGTGATTTTATTATGTCTAAAATCGATGCAAGAAATGGTGCGTTTAGTATAGTGCCAGATTTTCTAGATGGTTCTGTTGTTACTTCAGATTTTCCTATATTTAACGTAAATAAAGAAATAATGGCTGAGGATTTCTTAAAAATCATGTTGCAATCTCCTCAATTTATAAAAATATGTAAAATTACTAGTGTGGGCACTTCAAACAGGAAGCGTATTAAGATTCAAAAATTCTTAAATTCAAAAATACCTTTACCAACCCTAAACGATCAGCAAATGATAATTAGCGAGCTAGCTGTGCACAGAAAAAGGGTTGAAATTAAGAAACAAGAGATTTTAGAAGAAGAACAAAAAATATCCGACAAAATCACCGAGGTTTGGGGTGAGTAGTAATTGTGCCTGAAAGTAGCCATCTATCACAGGAGACCGAGTACAGCTGATAGAGAGGATGAAAAGTTTGTAGGCATATACTAGGTGTGTTATCATAGATGTATGACTTTTAACTTTACAGAAACACCAAATAGTTCAACGAAGGTTATCGATACGATAACGCTTACAACTAATGACTATCTATCTTTTCCGACTTTTTTCATAAGGAAACATGGATTTACATCTGATAATAAACCGAGCTTAAGAATGTTTTTTGATTCAGAAAAGCAGGTTATAGCAATTGCATTTGTAAGCAGCGACGGTAAAGGTACTTACAAAATTAACTATTCAGATAAATACGGCGCAACCTGCAAAATAAAATCATTCATGTTGAATAACGATTTGGACACCGCTAAACTCGCGAAAAAGTATGATTACTCAGTAATAAATTCAACGGACGTAAGTTTAGAAGAGGGCAATGTATTCATTATCGAATTGAACAATAAGCAACCGGAAGGAGGTGACAGTGTGGAAAGTTGACAAAAAGAAAACCTCTCAGCGTCAACTGAGAGGTCCATAACCATTAAATCGCGACTAGGCAATTAAGGTTATTTTAATTGTAACAGAATATATTAGAAAATCAAGTTAAAAATATGTAAAGGAAAATTTTATGGCAATTCAGATCATGTGTATTAATAAAGACAATAGATATAACCCACGAGAAGCAATCACGCATGTTGGCGGTATTAATCCTGACGGTAGATGCTGGAGGCTACAACTACAGGAAGCGATACAATCCATCGAAAACGGCAAATATAGCTTCTATGTGGAGCAGCCGAGTGGCGATATCGTTAACGTTGTTGTGGCGGTAAGTGCAGCAGGAAATAAATATTTGAAAACGGAAGCAGACGGCGATGAGCCAAACAACCTGCTTTCATTAAATGAATGTAAATAGGAGAGACTATGAGTAACGTAAACATTGGTATGAATGTTGAACTTGGGCAGCTGATAAGTGAACTAAGAAAATCAGCAACTAAGTTTAAACAAAATCACACCTACAATAAAGAAGAATACGACAAGCTTTTAGATAAATATGCTGAAGCACTCGAGGTAATTTCTCGACTAGAAGTAGACCTGACTAAAGAGCAATCAAAAATGCCAGATAAAGAAGAGATTGCTGCTATGGGAGAAATGTTTGGTATGCTGGGCACAATGAACGAAAAGATGCCAGATCTACTAAAGCTTAAAGATACTATAGAGGAGCTAGAAAGCGA
>CAZUNB010000048.1:6368-6891 GCA_964622235.1 uncultured Candidatus Saccharibacteria bacterium
GTCATCAATCGCATGGCATCGAACTCATTTGTGTTTAAGGGATGGTCGGTAACAATTCTTGCAGGCTTGTCCGCTTTTGCCACCAGAGACGCTAATAAAAAGTTATTGCTCGTAGCTTTCTTTGCAACACTCTTGCTTTGGGCAATTGATGCTTATTATCTATCACTGGAGAGGAAGTACAGGGAGCTTTATGCGAAAGTAGCAGCCAAGAAACCTAGGAGTATAGATTTTAGTATGACTTTAGCAAAGTACTCAAAAAGTCGAGCATGGGTTAGCACGATGTTTTCCCCAATACTGCTTGGCTTTTATGGTTCGGCATTATTGCTAATAGTAGGGACAGTAATTTTAATAAGAATAGGATAAACATTATGGCAAGAAAAGTATTTTTTAGTTTTCATTTTCAGAGAGATTGCAGACGCGTAAATGTAGTTCGCAACGCAGAAGTAAAAGGAGGCCTTGAAAAAAGCGTTCACGAAAGAGAAGAGTGGGAAAAAATTAAAAGAAAAGGTGAAGATGATGTAAG
>CAZUNB010000049.1:0-5959 GCA_964622235.1 uncultured Candidatus Saccharibacteria bacterium
CTATAAACCACAATGCTATAAGTAACGGGTTAATCTGATTTGGTGAGTAAAATAAAGCAACCGAGACCGTGAATAAACCCGACAATAGCCCGACAGCCCAAATGAGCTTTAGTTGAAGTGAGTAGTGTCTTGTTAATTTATGCATGTTTAACTTTGCCATATCAACTACCTACTGTAAATAAAAAAAGATGCGGTTACAAATCCGCCCGATATATAAATATTTCTATGGCGCTTGTAGGTCCGCATCTTAACTTGACCGCTCTCTTGTGAATAATCGCAAGAAAGCTTTTGCTCTTCGCCGACTAAACTAAAAGTTTATTCAGCTGTTTTGTGACCAGCAGTACTAGTCACAAAATCGCTGAGACGAATTTTTAATTATTAATGAGCACTGACTAAGAATTTACCATAAGAGTGATGTTACGTCAATAGCATAATCATTATTATGTTGTTATAAATACATTTTTAATCTGTAAAATGATAACAGAATAATGTTGTTATTTATACAATATAGTAATACATTTAACTCATGATATAGTATCTCTAGGATTAAAAATAGAAAAATGACTAGACAAGAACAAAAAGAAGAAGCCACAAAAATTGCAATTAAAAATGGCCTTGGCCTATTCCGACGAGAACTTACTATCTTCACCATAGATATCGATGGATCGATTGTCCAACTTAGCCAAAGCGATAGTTTTGATAATGTCTGGTCAGATGCGTTAAGTGTAATTAGAGAAAACAGCAGCAACATACCAAAAGAAAACTACTCTTTGGCAGTAAAATCGCCAATAAGTCAGCAGTCTCTGCCACTGATTATTCACACGGATGGAGGAAGCCGCGGCAATCCTGGACCATCGGCTAGTGGTTTTGTTATTGAGACTACTGAGGGCAAAATTTTGGAAGAGGGGGGTGAATACCTAGGCATCACCACAAATAACCAGGCTGAATACCAGGCGGTTAAACTAGCGCTTGAACGTGCTACATCGCACACGGATGGAACGATAAATTTCTATATTGATAGCATGTTGGTTGTAAATCAGATGAAAGGTATCTATAAGATTAAAAACCGTGACCTGTGGCCAATCCACAATGATATAAAACGACTGTCGGAAAAATTTAGCAACGTAACCTTCACCCATGTACCAAGAGAGAAGAACAAACTTGCAGACGCAAAAGTTAACGAAGTCCTAGATTCTGTTAAAAATGCCAGCTAACCCTGTTCCTGTACAGCCTTAACAATACTAGCGAAAGCAGTATTATTAGTTGCAGCAATCTGAGAAAGTGTCTTACGATTAAGAGAAATATTTTTCTTCTTAAGGTCATTCTGAAATTGTGAATAGCGAACACCATGAGCTTTTAGTGCAGCATTCAATCGTTGAATCCAAAGTTGACGCATATTTCGTTTTCGATTTCGTCGATCTCTATAACTGTACTCTAGTGAACGAGTCACTGCTTGTTTGGCTGCACGGTAACTTCTACGACGATTTTGCTGCATGCCCTTTGCTTGCTTGAGAACTTTCTTACGTCGAGCACGACTTGCAACAGAATTATTTGATTTCATTATTTATCTCCTAGCAACTGCTTAATTTTAGTTTCTACTGTCTTATCGACACCATGGTCTTGCCCATAAGCACGCTTACGTGCACTACTTTTCTTGCTTAAGAAGTGGTTTTGATGGGCTTTACGACGTAACAGTTTGCCCGTTGAAGACTTCTTGATTCGTTTGGCTGCTCCTGAATGTGTTTTTAGTTTTGGCATATTATTTTCTCCTTACGACCATGCTTAAATTTCTTCCAGCAAAAACTGGTTTTTGCTCTACGGCAACCTCTAGGCTCTCAGATAGTATCGCAACAATCTTCTCGAGCAATTCGTTGCCTAGCTCCTTATGAGCTAATTCACGACCTCGGTAAAATACCGACAACCGGACCTTATTGCCATCTTGCAAAAAGTCGGCTACTTTCGATGTCTTTACCGAAAGATCATGTTCTCCAATTTTTAAACCGAAACGCATCTGTTTTAATTCAGATTGTTTCTGTGCTTTTTTATTTTTCTGTTGAATTTTTGTTTGCTGGTATCTGTACTTGCCCCAGTCAATAATTTTAACTACAGGTGGTTTCGCCTGTGGAGAAACCTCGACCAAATCAAGCCCAGTGCTACGCGCCTTTTCAAGAGCAGCAACTTTAGACATAACCCCGAGCTGCTCGCCATCACTATCGATTACCCGAACCTGGTTCGCAGTTATTTCGTCATTGACACGAGTTCGAGCTACGCTAATAATGTCTCCTTTTAACTTGATTTTTCGCTATGCGATTATAACAGAGAAACATTCGAGAGGTCAAACTTTTGCTCGGATGGTTTTTTTAGCCTTAACAAGTGATTGCTTTTCTTCGTCGCTTAGCTGCTTCAAGGAAATAGTTGAGTCAATATTCTTTGCATACATCCGTGTACCTTCCCGCGAGTGAATTGCTGTAATCATCACACCAGTATCATTTTCGTTCATTACTGTTAATACGAAGCTTTGATCGCCACCGGTATCTTTGAATGGATTAAATCTTACGAGACCAACCTTATATAGTTTTTGCTCATCGTATTGCTCTAATTTGTGGATTTTTTGATCCAATGTTTCAACATATTTTTTGTAACTATTTATTTCTTTTAAGTTCTTACGCAAGAAAGTAGCTAGGTCATCATTGCTATACTCTTGACCAGCAAATACTCGATCGAGTGTTGCTTGTACAGCTTTGGCTTTCTGTATTGCTAGATAAGCAGATGTGAGCGACATCGTTGAGAGTAGGATACTTACAGTTAAACCGATAATCATATACCGATAATACGGTTTATTGTTGTTTAGCTCAAGCGAAACTGTAAAGCTTCAGCTATGTGACTCTTCTCTATCGAATTTGATGTCTCAAGATCAGCGATGGTCTGCGCTACTTTTAGGCTTCTCATGAAGGCGCGGGCAGATAGTGAGAATTGTTCAGATGCTTTTTCTAATAAACTACGAGCGTCCTTGGAAATCACTAGATTTTTCACTTGTTGGTTACTAAGAATTGAATTAGTTTTGTTCGATTGCCTAGCAATTTGGCGCGTTCGAGCAGAAATAACTTCTTGGCGCATTCTCTTACTGGTACGTTCAGCCTCTGTCTTGTTGAGCAATTTATCAGTATTAATTCTCTGGACATGAACTTGAAGATCAATTCGATCAAGTAGTGGTCCTGATAACTTCCTTTGATATTGGGAGATTTGTCGGGCGCTACATTGACATTCTCGAACCTGATCACCGTAATAGCCACACGGACAAGGATTCTGCGTAGCGACAAGCATGAAATTGGCTGGAAATGTTGCACTCCTACTAGCCCTTGAAATACTAACTAAACCATCCTCCAGTGGTTGGCGTAGAGCTTCTATTGTAGATCTGTTAAATTCAGGCAACTCATCGAGAAACAATATACCGTGATGACTAAGGCTAATTTCGCCAGGTCGTAACTGATGACCACCCCCAATCATAGCAACAGTGCTAGCCGTGTAATGTGGCGATCGAAACGGACGATCAGTCTGAATATCAAACTCTTTACCAAGTAGACTATGGACCTCTGTGATTTCAACGATTTCATCAGAAGTAACTGGTGGTAAAATACTACTCAGTGCTTTTGCCATCATACTCTTGCCCGATCCTGGCGGCCCACTAAGAAGTATATTATGATTTCCTGCGGCAGCTATTTGTAGTGCCCGTTTAGCTTGATTTTGCCCAACAACCTGAGCGAAGTCAACGACGGTCCGTGTGCCATTAGTTTTAGCAAAAATAGCTTGCCTTAACGGCTGAGCTAATAACTTTTGCTCAGCCGTTAGATGACGGTACAGCTCTTTTAAACTGTGTGGCGCAATAATATTCAACCCTGACACCAAGCTAGCCTCAGCTGCATTGTCCGCGGCTATAAAGACATTAGAAATTCCTTTGGACTTAAGTGCCTTTAACATGGTGATTATTCCAGGCACAGGACGTAATCTACCATCCAGCGCAAGCTCAGCGATAAATGCCGCATCAGCAACAGTATCTTTAAAAATTTGCTTGCTACTAACAAGAATTGAAATCGCCATAGCCAAATCAAATCCTGAGCCATCTTTGGGTATATTTGCTGGTGCAAGATTGATAGTTATTTTTTGGTTGGGAAGCTGAAGATTTGAATTCTTAATTGCCGACTTAACACGCTCACGCGACTCATCAATTGTTTTTGCTGCTAAGCCTACAATCGTCAGTCCCGGCAAACCTCGTCCAACGTCACATTCAACTTCAACCATAAGACCAGAAAAACCTAAGACCGATGCCGAGTAACAAAAAGACAACATACTGCTTTTGTTATACCACAGCCCAACTATGATTTGCGAGAGCTTTGATTAATTTATTACTCAAAATAAAACAACGGCTTGTGTAAAGCCGTTGTTTTTAGGTATGTAACCGTTTTTGTTTTTGAGCACTTTTTTTATTCAGTGCTGTTTACAGCTTAATTATAGATGTAAATTAAGTCAATAGGCTTTTGTTTATTTTTCTATGATGCTGTGGATAACTTCTTTGTTTCAACTATACTACCTTCTACTTCCAGCTTAATCTTGATCCAAAAGTTAACGTTTTTTCTTAGTATATATTACAACAAATAATCAAAATCTATCACTTAAAAAATATTAGTTCCTGTTATTATTTTAAAAATTGAGGTGATAATATTGACAAAAAAACCCCCAAAGAAACTACGCAACAGCACTACAAAAAGTATTAAAAAAAGTAAACTATTGCGTTCAATCGTGCTCATAACATCACGAACAAAATCTGGTGCAAAAGCGTAAAGCAATCTACTTCCATCAAGCGGTGGAAATGGAATCATATTGAAAGCAAATAAGCCGATATTGGAAAGACAAAAAAGCTGCAAGATTTCAGCAAACCAAGCATCAGAAACGACTGAGCTACGTAGCCATATGCCACTTATTATCGCCAAAAAAAGATTGGTCAACGGACCAGCAATCGCCACTATTGCTGAGCCAAACTCGTTATATTTTAGTCGATTATTATTTATCGGCACTGGTTTTGCGCCCCCAAAGATAATTCCTAGGCTTAAAAAAGACAATATAGGCAGCAAAATCGTCATGAATGGATCGATATGCGGCAACGGGTTCAAGGTCATCCTCCCCGACAACCGCGCCGTATCATCCCCGAGCTGATTAGCAACGTAGGCATGCATCGCCTCGTGAAGTGTCAGTGAAAGCAGAATAACAACAATTAATATCAGTATCGTAAGCATCACTCTATTGTAGCGTAGTAACTCGTTCGGTCATAATTGACAGCACCACCTCTTATCTGTATTATTAGTCACTACATGTTAAATAGGTAACGGGAAAAAATAATTATGGCAAATAAATGTGATGTAACAGGTAAAGGAAAGCAATTTGGACATAATGTCAGCTTTTCACAGCGCAAAACTCAAAAAATCTGGAAGCCAAACCTCCAGAAGAAGACTATCAGTGTGAACGGAAAGAAAGTAACGATGAAAGTTAGCGCTGCTGGCATTCGAACCCTGCGGAAAAAAGGGCTTATTTCTTAGATTATCTTGTCTATATAGCCTTAAAGACCCCTCAAATTCGAGGGGTCTTTAACATTATAGCTACTTACTTGGAGTAAGTTGATGTATCTCCATATTGTCCGGAAGATTGGATGAAGTAATTTTAAGCTTATCCTCAACCAAGGGTGTGATTCCGAGCTCTTTAGTAAACACATCGACTGGGTCTTGAGGGACTTTATAGCTGGCAGCTCCATCATCGTAGTGGACCGGGATAATAATCCTTGGCTCAAGTTCTCGAACAATCTTTGCAGCTGCTAAGCCATCAAGTGTCATCCCCTTACCACCGACTGGGATGATCAGAATATTAATAAGCCCAATCTTTTCAAACTGTTGCTCGTCTATTTTTGGAT
>CAZUNB010000050.1:0-5169 GCA_964622235.1 uncultured Candidatus Saccharibacteria bacterium
TATGCACCCCAAAGACTTATTCGATAACAAGCAAAATAGTTTGGTTATTTTCTCTCAAAGGTTCGCAATATATTCAATTGTAACTCTATCGGTGCTTGGCGCCGTAAGTGCAATTCAGAAAAAAAAGAAATAAATACTCTCAACAAACTGTTTGTTGGGAAATTTTATTGAATGAGTCAAATAAAAACATTTTGTTGAATTTTTACGTCTAAAAAGATTTGACATTCAAGTATTACTTTTATTACAATTACTACATTATGAAATTTCCAAAGCCCAAATTATTAGCAATTGCGCAGTTAAATGAAAAAAGTCAGTTAGTTATCCCGAAAGAAGCTCGTGATGAAATCGGCATTGGTCCTGGTGATCGTGTTGTTGTTGCGCTTGCACCTTTCGGTAAAGCACTGGTAATTGCTAAACCGGAAAGCCTCGAAGAACAGCTTAAAAAGATGATGTTGGTTCAGCAAAGTACCAAAGATGAAATCATGAATGATCTGACAGAACTTGAGGATAACGAAAAGGAGAATGTATGAGCACGGTAATAAAAGCCGAAGAGCTCTCGCGCACATTCGGTAGTGGTAAATCAGAGTTCGGTGCCCTCAGCGACATAACATTTGAGATTAATAAAGGTGAATCGGTGGCAATTGTTGGCAAGAGCGGCTCCGGGAAAAGCACACTCATGCACCAACTAGCACTGCTCGACTCGCCGACTAGCGGCAAGCTATATATAGGCGACAAACTGTCTACTGGCATGAATTCTCGTGAGCTCGAACATCTTCGTAATCAGGAATTTGGCTTCGTCTTCCAGCAATTCTTTTTGAATGGAAATGACAGTGTTCTCAATAATGTAATTCTGCCCCTGAAAGTTTCAGGTATGAAACGCGCCGAGAGAAACCGTATCGCTAAGGACGCCCTAAAGTCGGTTGAACTTGAAGATAAGGCTAATTCTCGTGCGGCTGATATTAGCGGTGGCCAAAAACAGCGAACCTGTATCGCTCGAGCACTTGTTAATAACCCGAGCATTTTGTTTGCCGATGAGCCGACCGGTAATCTCGACAGTGTCACTGGTGATAAGGTTATCGAACTGCTTTTTAAATTAAATAGAGAAAAAGGTATCACGTTGATTATTGTCACGCATGATTCCGATCTCGCGGAAATGTGCGGTCGCCAAATAATGCTGAAAGACGGCAAGCTCGTCGAGGAGACCAAGTAATGCGTATTTTTGATATCCTCCAAACAGCTGCCAGTAACTTGATGCGTAATAAAACCAGAAGCACATTGACTATAATTGCTATCTTTGTTGGGGCAACGACTATTACACTGACGAACGGTATAGGAGATGGAATTAAAGGCTATCTTTCAAACCAAATCGGAAGTATGGGCGCGGATAATGTCCTGATTGTCTCACAGAAAACTTCAGATTCAGGAGACGAGGACGGACCACAGAAATACGACGCAAGTAAAATTAAGGCGCAAATGAGTGGGCAACATAAAGCGATTGGCAGCGAGGGCGAGCCAGGAACATCACCGTTTATGATGAGTGAAAAAGATTTAGACGCTGTCGAAGCGACAGATAACATTACTTCTGTCACGCCATTTCAGAATCTGACTGCCGATTACATAACTACTGGCGGAGATAAATATATGGTCGATGCCGTGCCACTCCGAACAGAATCCCTAACCTATGACATCGCAGCCGGCAAAACAATCGACAACGACACATCTAACTATGAAGTTTTGTTGCCAAGCG
The DNA here is from genome assembly GCA_964622235.1 of uncultured Candidatus Saccharibacteria bacterium. GTDB lineage: Bacteria > Patescibacteriota > Saccharimonadia > Saccharimonadales > JAGPDM01 > CAZUNB01. The sequence continues at coordinate 1,748 of CAZUNB010000050.1, forward strand.
TGTTTGTTGAACCACTTGGATTTAGCTCAAACAATGATGCGATAGGCGAAACTATTACCTTGGCCGTAAGCAACCAAAGTAAACAAACTAAAGAATTTGATGCAAAAGTGACTGGTGTGGTCAATAAATCCTTTTTTGCTTTCGATAGTTTGATCCTGAACCGTGCATTCTCGAATGCGACACTCAAGTATCAGGAGATAGGCAAAACTGCCGAGCAAAAATCTCTCTATTCAGCATTTTTCGCCGAGTTTGATGCTGATCTCAGTCAAGAGCAGATAGATACACTGAAAGATGACCTAGATAGCAAAGACCTCAAGGCTGTAACCATAAAAGACCAGCAGAAAATTATCTTCGCAACCATCGATGCCGTTGTGGTAATACTGAACATATTCGGAGTTGTGGCGCTGACTGCGGCCAGCTTCGGCATAATCAACACGCTATTCATGGCTGTTCAGGAGCGAACAAAAGAAATTGGCCTCATGAAAGCTGTTGGTATGAGCAAAGGTAAGATATTCGCGCTGTTTAGTATCGAAGCGACACTGCTTGGTCTATTCGGAAGTTTGCTCGGTGTTGGTGCTGCCAGTGTGCTTGGGCGTATCGCCAACGATTTTGCAACTGAGGGGTTTTTGAAAGATTTCGAAGGTCTAACCCTGCTGTCTTTTAGATGGCAATCGATCACTGTTATCGTGCTAATAATTACTTTCATTGCCTTTTTAGCTGGCACACTCCCAGCCCGAAAAGCCAGCAAGCTCGACCCAATCGAAGCGCTCCGCTACGAATAGACTTAAAATCTAGACAATGAAGTCTTTTGACTGATGCCTTAACCAGTAGTTTATTTCTTTAATCTGTTATCAAATCTATTGATTTTAACTGTCAGGATGATGCCAGGTATATTACTGAATAAGAATATATTGCAACCACAGGTAGTTGAGGCCTACAATACAAAACATATATCAATTATGGAAGGAAGAGTTATATGCCAAAGCCAATCGTAGTAGTCGGAAGTGTAGTCGTAACAGCAGCAGTAGTTCTTGGCGGAGCTTTTTTCGTTATGAACAATAAAGACGATACAACCAGTAATAATTCGAGCAACAGCTCAAGTGACAGTTCAAAAAAATCAAACAAAGAAGAGGCGGTTGTCGATCCGGAAGGAATCTATAAACTATTTTCTGATCCTAGCATCACAAAACACCCAGAAGATGGAGTGAAGTTTGGCAACGGGCAAGTTCTAACTTTTGAATATGATGGTTCAAAAACTGCCAATGATCCAGATGCCACACTTTCCTACCAACTTTTTTACATTATGGATAACGGCAAAGTGGCACCAATGGGTGGCGGTAATGTCGAAGGCGAAGGAGGAATGGGTACATATACGATTTCTAATAAGGTCTTCGATTCTGCAGCTAAAGGTCGCGAAGGTTTTCTGGAACTTCAAGGCACCTATGAAGCTGGTGTGAGCGAAAGCGGCCAGATTTCTGGTAAAAATGTAAAACTTGGTATGTACTCAGTTACTTTTGATGTTTCTGAGTAAGTAATATTAAATTGAAAGCGTAAAGCTCGAACCGTTCAAAAGCTTGAATCTATGATTCAAAAACTTAAATAGCGTTTGTAGTCTTATTTACTAACACCATTTTTGAATCGGTAGCTTATACTATAATTATGAAGACAACAGTTGCAGTCCTTGGTGCTGATGGGCGATCTGGACAGGAATGTGTCAAAGCGCTCTTGGCGGCCGGATACGCTGTGCAAGCTGGCGTCCACAGTGGCCAACTACCCGACCACGATCATTTAACCCAGCAACGCTGCGATGTAATGAACGAAGCTGAGGTGCGGTCTCTCGTGCAGGGCGCTGATGTCGTTGTCAGCCTGATTGGTCACGGCAAGAACAGTCCAGAAGATTTACAGACTACCGCCATGCGTAACTGCATCAAAGCGCTGGAAGACACACCGTCAGTCCGCCTGATTAGCCTAACGGGTACTGGCGTCAGAATGCCAGCCGATAAACCAACCTTAATTGATCGTATTCTAAATATCTCCATCAAGCTGATTGACCCAAACCGTATCATAGACGGCATCGAACACGCTAAAGTCCTCCAATCCAGCTCGCTCGACTGGACAATCCTACGCGTTCTAAAGCTGACGGATGGAAAACACGTTGGCCAGCCGATTCTCACGAGTGGTGGTCCGGCCGAACTCTTTACACCAAGATCCCGAGTGGCTGCATCTATCGTCCAAATCTTAAAAGATGATTCATATCACCGAGCCGCGCCGATTATTAGTGGCACTGAATAAGTAGTAGTTAAACCGGTTCGTTCTTCAACGATTGCCAGAGATGCAGGCTAGCAGTCGTACGATACGGTGCCCAAACTTCGGCTATCTTTTCGAGTTGGCTACGTTTCAGTTTTTCCGAATAGCGAAAGATTTTCTCGATTGCAATTTGCAGACCGCGATCATCCGGCGCGAAAACGTCTGGTCGTCGCAGTGTGAACATCAGAAACATCTGAGCCGTCCATACGCCGATTCCCTTAACTTGGGTTAGCTCAGCTATGACCTCTTCATCGCTCAAATTGCCCAGATGTTTAAACACGCTCGGATCGCGGACAAAGTGCTCGGCCAAATCCTTAAGATAACGAGCTTTTGGTCGCGACAGACCGATTTCCTTTATCTGCTCCTCGCCAAGTTCGGTGATAATGTTCGGTTCCAGTTCCGTTACTGTGCTGAATCGTTCATAGACACTGGCTGCCGCCTTGACCGAAATCTGTTGCCCAATAATTGATCGCACCAATGATTCGAATTCACTGTGCTGAGGCCTCATATCCAAGTGTCCATGAGCCCGAATCACAGCCCCAAGCTTTGGCTCTTTCTCAATCAAAAACAATTCTGCGCTCGTGAAGTCCATACTATTGCAGTATAGCCCAACGTAATCCATTCGCATTTAACCTGTGCTAGAATAAAAATTATGAAGATGGCTGACAAGCGTAAGTCCGATCGTCCCCGCGAAAAGCTACAAGCAAAAGGAGTGAGTGCTCTATCTGACTTTGAGCTTCTCCAGGCGCTAATTGGTAGCGGGAATAAGCAGGCTGATGTATCAAAAATCGCTAGAGATACGCTGAAGTTAATTAAGCAGCACGGCGCAGACATAAGATATGAACAATTAGAATCAGTGACGGGAATGGGTTCGGCAAAGATCACTGAAATATTGGCAGCGCTCGAACTTTCCAAAAGATACTTATTAAAAAGCGATCAGCCAATTATTGACTCACCAGAAAAAGCCGTAGAACAACTCGCCGATATCAGAGACAAAAAACAGGAATATTTCGTCTGCCTAACGCTAGACGGAGCGAACCGATTAATTGCCAAGCGGGTTATAACAATTGGAACTCTCACGAGCAGTCTTGTTCATCCAAGAGAAGTCTTCGCCG
>CAZUNB010000051.1:0-5116 GCA_964622235.1 uncultured Candidatus Saccharibacteria bacterium
GTTTTTTAGTTTTTTCTAGATTAGTCACCATGGTCTGATGGTCAAGCATAAGCCGTGCATATGCTTCATCGTCAATAACTGAAATCGGTGCTAATGCTGGCGCGTGTTTTGGGTTGATACCTTTGAGTGGCAGTCGCTCCTCTCCCTCTGTTAGCTCTGATCGTTTGCTAAAAAGATTTTTGATAATCTGTTCGACGTCTAGATCAAGTAAACGGCTCGGATCAAAGCGTAAGTCCCAAGCCTGAAATAGACCAAAATTCGACTGAAAAACTGGTAGAATTATTGCCGTACTCAGCGTGTCAGAGCGATATTTATTACTGGAGTGAACCAACGGTTGAAGTGACGGTTGTGATAGCATCTCGATAACCGATTTTTTATCACGATTATCCAGCAAAAAATGCCATAATTTCGGCTGCTTATTCTTGATCAATTTGGCAATTTCAATCGTAGCATATACATCAGCTAAGGCATCATGGGCATTGCCGTGTTCAATTCCATTCGCTACCGTTAGTAACTCCAGTCGATTGCTCGGCTTCTTTGAGATTTCATCTACCGGCCAGTTAATACCATCAGGTCGAAGTGCACGCGTCATCCGAACCATATCAACGATATCCCACTTACTGGTATTACTTTTCCATTCATGAGTGTAAGGATCGTAGAAATTTCGGTAAAATAAATAGCGTGTAAATTCATTATCAAACCGCATCGAGTTAAAGCCAACGTTGATTGTGCCAGGTGTGGTAAAAAGTTCAAAAATTTCTCGTGCGAACACTGATTCACTAACGCCTTTCTCCAATGCCTCTTGTGGAGTGATCCCAGTAATCATGACCGCGTGTGGTTCCGGCAAAAAATCATCGCTGGGCGCGGCATAAATTGTAATAGGTTTGCCAATTGGTTTAAGGTTCATGTCCGTCCTTAGGCCACCGAATTGGGCTGGTCTAGAGTATTTCGGACTAATCCCGAATGTTTCGTAGTCATACCACAGAAAGCTTTGCATGATTTAATGATAACATTTTTACAGCAAATTATTGTTTATAGGTACCGCGAAACATGAGTTACAGCTTTGGATTTTACTTATAGAATAGGTAATAATTAGCTCTTATGAAAGTTCAGGTCCGTCAGTCTGTTCATATAGGTGAATAGACTGCTCACCTATATGAAGAACGGTGCTAAGTGGCATACTGTCATTTTCAAGCCGAGTTATAACCCCCATTTTCTGCATAATGTCTCGCATACGTTGACGCATAGGATATTCATTAAAATCTAGCCGTGAGGCAAATCGCTCGATTTTTATCCCATGAAGACGTAGGTTGGTTCCATCAATAGTCTCAATCTTCCACTCATTTTCTGTTGGTGAATCATTGACTATACCATCTATACCAATAACCGGTATCTCATCAATCACATCAACCTGAGTACGAACGATTTCTATCTCAGAAAAAAGCTGCATTATACCTTCACTTGTCTTAGCAGAAATTGGAAAAATTGGGTAGGGACACAGCTTACTGAGTGGCTTTGAGGCTGACTTAATGTCTTTCGGCAATAGACCCTCGACCTTAGTCAGCGCGACAATACGCGGCTTATTTTTTAAAACCCCGTTATCATAGCTCGCCAGTTCTTTGTCGATGATTTTATAATCACGTGCAATGTCATCTGAATATATATCAATACAGTGAAGCAGAATCGATGTTCGCTCAACATGTCGCAAGAACTCATCTCCAAGTCCTTTACCTTCCGCGGCACCATCAATTAAACCAGGGATATCAACAAACAAACAACCACTACTGGCCAGATCAACCACGCCAATATGGGGTTTCAGTGTAGTGAAAGCGTAATCAGCAACTTTTGGTTTAGCGTTACTGACAGCTCCAAGTAAAGTACTTTTACCAGCATTCGGTAATCCAACCAAACCAACTTCAGCTATTAATTTAAGCTCTAATCGTAGCTTGAAAGACTCTCCTTTTTCACCTCGTTCGGCAACTTTTGGCGCTTGTCTAGTACTACTTGTAAAATGAGCATTACCAAATCCACCATCACCACCTCGAGCAATAACAAGCTCTTGATTTTCTTCTGTAATGTCAGCCACTAATATGTCGTTGGCAAAAACTTGCGTTCCAACTGGAACGTACATAAACGAATTCTTACCGGAACGGCCATGTTTCTTGCGCTCATTTCCAGCCTGGCCATTTTCAGCCACAATTTTAATTCGAGACCGATAATCGGAAAGTCCATGTATGTTATCGCGGCCAACCGCGATAACATCGCCGCCCCGTCCGCCGTTGCCACCGTCAGGACCGCCAAATTCAACAAATTTTTCACGCCGAAAGCTAACAATACCGTTCCCGCCATTACCAGCTTGGACTTCAATTTCTGCGTTATCACTAAAATTCATGTAGGTATGCTAAATTTGTTCTTAATTAGTTGCAATCGACAACTAGTAGATGAAGCCGCCGTTAAAGAACGAAACTGGATAATCGGTTTCCATTGGTATACCGTTGCTTCTAAAGCCATGCATTTCCTTAACGTGGACCATATTGCCACTGACTGAGGTTACATAGGCGACATGTCCATAGCCACCAACATGGACACCGATAGAGCCAACCTGAGGCTCGTTACTGACAGTATAGCCATCTTTTCGAGCATTATAACCCCACTGGCCTCCGTTGCCCCAGAAACTAGGTACTGGTTTACCGGCTGCGGCTCGGAGGTTTGCTACATGCCAGGTACAGTGGCCATAAGCATAACGATTGCCGGCATATACTGCTCCACGAGTAGACGATGGCTGGCTTTGACCGTAGCCAGAACCTAGACTAGATTGAACTGTTCGGTTTGAAGCAATTTGCGTGCGGCTAGTAGCTGGCTGTGCTACTGGCACAGCTTCAATTTTACCATCTGGTACAATAATTTTTTCGCCAGCAGCCAAACCTGAAATTTCGGCGTCATTGAATGAAACAATCCGTTCCCTATCAGCGCTAAATTTTTCAGCAATCTTCTCTGGCGAATCGTCAGCTTTTACTTCGTAAATGACACCATCAACTGGTGGGATTGTTAACTGTTTCCCGACAGCAACGTCCTCACTTGGTAAGTCATTTGCCCACATGATTGTTTCTGGCTTGAGCTCATATTCTTCAGCTATTTTCTTAACATTTTCACCTTCAGCCACCATGTGCGAAGTAATATCTTTGGCTGTTTTTGTATCAGTTGCCACTGCTCGCGGCTTACTAATTAAATTGTCGCCTGTACTGGCGACATCTTGCTTACTATCTTCTGCTTGAGCTACTTCTATTACGTCTTCAACTTTAATCATGTCAGTAACTGTTGCAACTGCTGAAGCTGTTTGAGATGCCGATAGGCTATCAAGTGGTGCTTCGATCGATGCAAATTGATTTGTATTAATGTTTGCAGAGTAATCTTGCTGAGAGCTAACACGGTTGCCTATAAGGACTCCTGCTACGGCAATCGCCAGAAATGCATAGGTAACCACATGTTGTCTTTTTTGAACATTACTGGTGAATGTACCAATCTTTTGATTTGCGAGCTTTGTCGCATCAGATCTAACTGATTTGTTGATAACAAAATTCTTAATCGATTTTGTTTGAGTTTGTTGTTGAAGTTTCTTAATTCTAATCTCCTTGAGCATAATGTCTCCACTATCTCACTACCACTACGTATCTACTTGTCTTGTTCTTTATTGATAAATTAATATTTATTTTTGAGGAACGACCGTTGACCTCGTACGTATTGGTAGGCTACTAATGAAATGTTGCGCATCTTGAGCAAATTACTCTTGATTTCCACACCACATTCATCAATAAACGTAGTCATAATACCAAAGCTTTAATCAAAGGTCAAGCGTTTTTTACTACTGTTAAACACTTTTTCTTTAAATAATGATGCTATAAACACCTATAAAAGTCAATTTACGATTGCACCACACGACTTTTTGCAATAATTCGAAACATTCTGTTCGTGCTCCTCAAGAGTACGTGCAAAATATACCGCTCCGTCATCACCAGCCACAAAATAGACGTAATCACCCTCAGCTGGATCAACTACAGCCTTCAGAGCAGAGAAGTTAAAGTTTGCAATCGGTGTTGGTGGCAAACCACTATTAATTCGTGTGTTATATGGACTGTCGAGACTTGGCGTTGCCACCTGATTAGTCTCCTTAGCAGCATAAATAAAAGTCACATCAGACCCTAGGTTCATACCATCTTTAAGGCGTTTTAAGAACACCTGCGCTACAGCTGGCTGAATATCGGCCTTTGCAACCTCTAACTGAACGATTGAAGCTAAGGTGATGCCCTGGTACAGTGTTAAATTCTTGTTTGCTAGCCCGATGATGACTTCGTCTGTAATTGCTTTGTCATAAAGTTTGAAACTTTCGGCGATTAGTGACTCTGGATCATCACTAAGCTTCAATCTATACGTTTCAGGGTAGATTAATCCTTCAAGACTTGCCTCTTTTGGTTTTGAACGGTATACAACTGAATCGTAGTTAGTCGTAAAGGCTTTCTCAACTGATTGTGATGAATAACCTTTATCGGTTATAATCTTAGCAATCTGGGACAAACGGAGTCCTGGCGGAATAGTAATATCAACCGTCGCAACTTTGCCGAGCACAATAGTCTCTGCTGTTTGCTGAGCAGACAATGATGGACTAAGCGAGTAGCTGCCAGCTTGCAGTCGATCAAGATAATTATGTCGCCGTAGATAGATACGGAAGGCTACCTCATTCTTTATCAATCCTTCGGTCTTGAGATTGCTGATAATTTGGTCTGCTCCAGTTCCAGATTCAATATCAAACTGCACCAACTTATCCCTATTGCTGACAGATTGTAACTGCTGTTTATACCAGATGTAACTAGATCCAATTGTAGCTCCAATAATTACCACGGCTACAGACAAAATAATAAGTAAAATAGAATGTTTTTTTGGTTTTTTCGATGAAACACCCTCATTTTCCTCTGTTGATGTTGCTTGTTCTTCAATTGGTGGATTCGTTTGAGATGACTCTTGCTCAGGTTCAATCATAATTTTCTCCTAAGTAATCTTCTAAGATGTAGCTCGCTGCCAAACTATCAACCTGTAAATTCTTTTTAGTTTTTATCTGCTT
>CAZUNB010000052.1:0-3909 GCA_964622235.1 uncultured Candidatus Saccharibacteria bacterium
CTTGTATATTTTATTACGTGTATATGTCCGCTATTAATAATTTGTTGAATATATAATATAAAAAGCACAATCATTAACAAAATTTGTTATACTTATGCCAAATGGATCCAAGAGAAAACCCTGCTAATAGTCAAATACAGCCTTTGGTCGCAAATGTTGCTACTCAGCCGTACCAGCAGTCGCAGTCGATGGCAGCTCCTACTCCCCAACAATCATTCCAGTCTCAGCCACTAGCTTCACCAGCCGTTGTTCAGACTTTTCAGGCAAGCCCCGCCGTACCGGCACCGCAGAACCAGATTAATGCTCAGCCACTGACGAACATGCAGTCTGAGCAAACCGTGGATGGGCTACAGTCGCAACCATCTGGATTGGTTGTCCCATCTGTAGCTGATGATGTCGATGTTATAGAGAAGGAATGGGTCGATGTCGCCAAACAATTAGTCGAGCAGACTCGAGCCGATCCTTACATTCAACAGAGAGAATTCCAGAAACTACAGCAGGACTATTTAATGAAACGATACGGTAAGCAGATTGCACTGTCGGATTAGCGCGGAGAATATATGGTTGGGATAATTGTTGCACTATTTTTATTACTGACAATCAGTGGTATTGCAGCCTATATTTTTATTCGCTCACGAGGAGTTATTCGTTATGCTAAAGGAGTAGAGCGGGGCATAAAAATGGTGCCGATGATCATTCATCTGCCTCCATCAAGCGATGATATCGAAGTTGGGACCAGGGATATTCGTGACGTCTTACAGGAAAAAGTCTCACAAGCTGAAGTTCTCTATAACGTATTGTCTAGTACCGCTCAGAAAGGTTTCAAAAGTAATTTCCACGGCCAGCGCCATGTCTCGATTGAGCTAGTTAGCACAAAAGGCATCGTTTATTTTTATATCGTGGCACCTATTGCCCTAGCTGAAGTCGCAAAAGAGTCAGTTTTAAGTGCCTATCCAACCGCCCAAATTGAAGAAGTACAAGATCACAATATCTTTAGTCAAGTCGGTAAGGTTAGCGGCACTATAGGAGGTGAATTTGAGCTAAAAAAGGACTTTTCATATCCAATTGCGACTATTGCTGATACAAAACGTGATGGTATGCAGAGTCTCATTAATACAATGTCAACCCTAGGGATAGAGGACGGAGCATCGGTGCAAATTTTACTACGACCTGCCAACGAGGGATGGGAAGAGACGGTTAAGAAAACTGCTGCTGGAATACGTGGTGATAAGGGGAAGAAAAAAGGCTTCTCTGGAGTTGGCGTTGCTGTCGGTGATTTGATTGCCTTGCCATGGAAAGTTCTCGAACCAGGTGATGTCAAGCCAGAAGATAAGCAGTTAAGCTCCACTGAATCACAATTGGTTGATAGTATCGAGCAGAAAACACGCTACCCAGGCTATGAAGTACTGATTCGAGTGATGGCATCGTCGAACACCGCCAATCGTGCTCAATCAATTTTGCGAAGCCTTGTCTCGAGCTTTGCACTATTTGATTCACAAGCAAGTAATGGCTTTAAATTTGCAGAAGCACAAGATATCGAAGGATTTATTACAGCGTTTATTTTTCGTTTTTTTCCTCCAGAAAAATCATCGATGATACTGAACAGTGTAGAGATGGCAAGTGTATTTCATCTACCTGATGATCAGTTCACCTCTGGCTCTCAGGTCAACCGTCAGGCAACCAAGCAAGTTGATTCACCTTCGGGTATCCCATCGACTGGCATTATATTTGGTTATAATGTCTATCGTGGTATAAAAAAAGAAATCAGGATTAGTAACATCGACCGTGCTCGTCATATTTACATGGTCGGGCAGACTGGTACTGGTAAATCAACTGTTCTCGAGAATTTAGCGTATCAAGATATGGTTAGTGGCAACGGTTTTGCATTTATCGACCCACATGGTGATACGGCCGAAAAATTAATGGCGATGGTGCCAAAAGAACGGGCCGAAGATGTGATTTACTTCAATCCAAGTGATCTTGATAACCCTGTAGGTCTTAATCTTTATGAGCATGATTCGAAGGACCAACGTGACTTTTTGGTCCAAGAGGCAGTAGGCATGTTATATAAGCTATACGACCCGCAGCACCAAGGAATTATTGGTCCGCGTTATGAGCACTGGTTTCGTAATGCATCTCTGACAATTATGGCTGATCCCAAAGGTGCCACCTTTATCGAAATTCCAAAGGTTTTTGAGGATAATAATTATGTTAAAGAGAAGCTAAAGTATGTTACTGACCCAACGGTGCAATCATTCTGGAACGATGAAATGGCAAAGACTAGTGACTACCACAAGAGTGAGGTACTTGGCTGGTTTATTTCAAAGTTTGGCGCTTTTCGTTCCAATGAAATGATGCGAAACATCATTGGTCAGGTTAAGAGTGGTTTTAGTTTGCGTGATGTCATGGACAATAAGAAAATATTACTTGTTAACCTCTCGAAGGGTCGAACAGGTGAGCTCAACTCTAAGCTACTTGGTATGATTTTCGTTATGCAGTTCCAGGCCGCCGCTATGAGTCGAGCCAATATTGACGAAGCGGATCGTGTTGAGTTTAGTCTCTATGTCGACGAATTTCAAAACTTTTCAACTGATAGCTTCGCGACTATTTTGTCTGAAGCTCGTAAATACAAACTCAACTTAATTGTCGCCAACCAGTTTATCAGTCAGTTAACTGAGGAAATTCGTGATGCTGTCTTCGGTAATGTTGGTACAAAAATTGCTATGCGTACCAGTGCAACAGATGCTGATTTCTTGGTAAAAGAGTTTGCACCAGTCTTTGATACTTCAGATATTGTTAAACTGCCAAATTACAACGCAATTATAAAAATGATGGTTAATGGTGTACCATCTCAGCCTTTTAGTATGTCTAGCTTGCCTCCGTTCGGTTCGGTCAACAAAGAGGTAGCTACAGCCCTCAAACAGTTGTCTGCAGCCAAGTATGGCAAGCCACGAGCACTTGTTGAAGCAGATATCTTCGAGCGTATGAAAACTATCAAGCCAGCTAAACCAGCGTCGAAATTAGCTGGCGCGAAGAAAGGGCTTGGTCCTGGTTCCGTGCCTGCCGCTGGTGCTAAGAAATCTAACTCATCTTTCTTGGATGAATGGTTGGCTAAGAAAAAGGCTCAATCTGGTTCGGCAACCACACCTACCAGCCCAACAGCTGCTAGCCTACCTCAGTCTATAGCTACGAATCCTCAGCCGATTAGCAGCCAGAATGGCCAAGGTTTTCTCCAGCAGCCACAACCATCGTTAGATTCAACTAACCAGCAGGTCCAGCCATCAAGACAGGCCATCGCCCAACCTATGCAACAGCAAAATGCTCAAGTACCAAATTCAATTCAGCGGCAAGAGGCAAACATACCATTATCTCAGACGAACGGTAGCCAACAAGGAGATACTCTAAGGATTGAACGTTAATTGTTAACAAGCCGGCGAGGCGACACAAAGCTTCATTCGTGCTGCCCCTGCTATTTAAGAATTAAAAAACACCTCTTCTCTTTTATTATTTCAATTGGTGCGATGTAGCTGAAATAGTAAAACCTTCTGAGCTATATCTTTCGGAGTAACTGCCTGACTGCGAAAATAATACCGATTGGAACCGCAACAATATAAGTTGCTACAAGCAGTAGCTCAGCTGCAACCAAAGGCACTGCTTGCCGATTGAATAGCGAGTATGCAAACAGTGCAAGTATAAGAAGATTACTAAATGTAGTCGAAATAACAACGATAGGAGACATCAAAACATCAGTGATAATTGCAGCTAATAACGTATTATCTAGTCTGTGATTTATCTCTTCATTCCTGTCAGCTGGTGATTCTTGTCTAGTATTTGTTTCAACTATTTTCGGCCTAACAATAGCTTGGTAACTTGATCTATTTCTATGTTGGGGTGTTAGGTGATTATTGT
>CAZUNB010000052.1:3919-4880 GCA_964622235.1 uncultured Candidatus Saccharibacteria bacterium
AGTAATACCGCCACTCCTTGTGTTATTGCTAAGACTGTCAAGGCTCATAGTTGCCTACCTTTGTACTCTAGCCGTAATAGCTCCAGGCGACTTCGTCGAAACAGTTCCTCTCTCAAGCCAACTATTTGTAGTCCGCCAACTAAAACCAGGCCAAAAACCATTATTGTTGTTGTATTGCTTAATGAATATAGTGAAAGTTCAAGTGCTTTTTGCAGAGGTCTGCAAGCTACTTGGATGTCATCCTGCAACCCATCGTCTGTATTGTAAAGACTGACGATACAGTCATTATCAGTTGTCAGAAGACTCGGACGGGAGTTGTTGTTTTGCTTTTTTGACTCAAAAATAATTGGTTCAGATTGATTACTGTTGGCTGGGATTGTAATTATTTCTGATTGTTTATCGTAGCCAATATTTTCAGCGACCACATCAAGCGATAGATAATCGAGCGCATCGTGAACATCTAGGGTGATTTCGTCGGCTGATTGATTTTTAATCACTATATTATTATTGCTATTCAGTTCAGATGGGGCGTCGATGTCAATTTTACTTTTTTTGATTATTTTTTTAAAATTGTTATCTTCTAACTGATAACAATTTTTATTGGTCGTTGTTTTTTGTTCAACGGTTTGTACAATTGTTCGAATACAAAAAGAGTTTGTTTGTATTTCAGTAAGATCAATTCTTTCAATTGCATCATCAGTAGTAGTACTAATATCTTGTTGCTTGGAAATAATTTGATTGTTTTGATCTGTTAACTCGTAGCGTATTGATACAAGTGAATTATCGACTGAATTAATATTAAGAAGCAGCTGCTTCTTAATATTGTTAATTGCCTGAGTAATCATGATTGGTTGCTGAGCAACATCAGTTGTAATGATAATTCCAGATGATTTTTCTATATAGATTTCATCAGTTACTTTAATAACATCTGTGTAAACATCCCACAGATTAAAATCAAGCT
>CAZUNB010000053.1:0-3943 GCA_964622235.1 uncultured Candidatus Saccharibacteria bacterium
CACCTCCTATAATGTCTGATTGCATCATATCTCCTAAATTTATATCTTAAAAGTACTATTTATAATAATTTTTTGCAAGCATGAGCGTTTTATTATCTATATATTAATTTTTCATGAAAAGATCTGGGCATAAAAGAGCAATTCCTCAGATGGGCGTTGTTGTTTCAATCGACACTATATCAAAATACTACCCCGAGCGAAGTGAGTGGGCGACCGTAGGGAGTTTGTTTTGATGTGTTGCTGTACATAACAACGCCCATCTCAAGATATTGCGAAAAGCCCAGTGGTTTTGGTACTTTTGCCACCAAAAGTAAGTTAATAAAAACTAATTAAAAACCCCTCACTATTTCTAGTAAGGGGTTTGAGAGCGGTCAAGCTTGCGAGTCATTCGCTAAAGGATTTATTATCCGTTTAGCAATGCGCTCTGCAATCGTCGTCGGCTGATAACCCAGCGTCGGATACTTGCACCGACGGCTGCGATCACGCTACCGAGTCCGAGCATTCCAGCACCTGTTTTTGGCAGAATGCTTGGGCCAACGATTCCTGGTGTTGAACCTGGAGTCTCTGGACCTGGAGTTACTGGAGCTTTGACAATCTTGACTTGAGCTTCGTCACAGTCGTAACGATCAGCGTTTATTTCACCACCGTCACAGACTTTGGCACACTCTTCGCGACTTGATTCAGGTACGTAACCTTCGTCGTTGTCAGCTGCGCAAACATAGTTGGTAACAACTTTGCCTTCGCCGTCAGCAGTAGCTTTTGCGTTAAACTCGATGTAAACGCTCTGGCCTTTACCAATTGACTTGATAACATTCTTAAGGTTTGAACCTTGAGCTGCTACTAGTTCAGTTGGTAGGTAGTCACGAACTGATACGTTTTCAAGTGTCATGTTTCCAGTGTTAGTAAATCGGATGATAAATCGTACGTTACTTCCACTTTGAACTTCGACAAGCTCTAGAGCTTTATTGAAACCGTTGGCACCAGTCGCGTTCAAGTCAGTTGTAACTTTCTTTTCAACGTCGAGCATTGGTTTTTTGTTAACTTCTACTTCTGCAGTGTCGCAGTCTTCGAGGTCAATTTTACCATCGTCGTTGGTGTCGTCAGTTACACAGACTTTGTTAATACCTGAGTTCATTGCTTTCGCATTGATCTCGAAGTAAACGCTCATGCCTGGCTTAAGTTCTTTGATGACCGCTTCAGTTGGATCACCTGAGACATACTCGATGCCTTTAGGTAGGTAATCTTTAACCTTGACGTTTGTTAAGGTAACGTCACCAGTGTTAGTGACTTTGTAGATGTAGCGAACGGTGTCGTTCGGGCTGACTACTGCTTTTTCAGAAGCTTTGTCGTAACCATCTTTACCGATAGCTTTCAGGTCAGTTGTAACCCGCTTCTCAACATTGAGTTTTGGATTAGCTGTAACCGTTACGGTTGCAGTATCACAATCATCAGCATTGGTAGGCTCGTTTGGATTAACTTCCTTAGCGTTTACACAAGCTGTATTAACGAGGTTACCAGCTTGGTAAGCAACTACTTTAGCTTTGAGGTTGATGCTGATACTCTGACCAACTTTAAGCTCAGGGATGATGTAGCTAAGGTTTCGCTTAGCGGCATCGATTGAGCCTTTGTCAGTGCTGATGAGTGTTACTCCAGCTGGAGCTGCATCTCGTACGGATACGTTCTTAAGATCGACTTCGCCAGTATTCTTAACGACAAGTTGGTATGTAAACTCAGCGCCTACTTTAACTTCCTTGTTTTCTACGCCATCGACTTTTTTGTCGATTGAGACGTTAGGTTTCTTGATGTCTATAACAACATCATCACACTCGTCTTCAGGTGTTTCCACTGCGTCAACACAAGCTGTGTTCTTAACGCTGCCAGTTGCACCGGCAACTTTTGCCTTGATCGAAATTTCTACGGTCTGGCCAACTTTGATGTTAGCGATAGTAGCGTTGTAGCTCTTGCCATCGGCAGATACGCTACCTTTATCAGCTGAGAGGAACTTTATGCCTGTTGGGGCCTTGTCAGTTACCTTCGCATTTGTCAGGTCAACATCACCAGTATTTTTGACTTTGAGCTTGTAAACAAACTCTTGGCCTTCAACACCATCAGTGATGCTTGAGGTTTTCTCAATATCAATCTTTGGATTTTGCTTAGTAACAGTAACGATTGCATCGTCGCAGTCATCAGCTTCGTTAGGCTTAGTTGGGTTGACTTCAGGAGCATTGACACAAGCAATGTTCTTAAGCTCACCTGCCACGTAGGTTTTAACGATACCAGTTAGTTTGAATGTCTTGCTCTCACCGATTTTGAGTGACGGAATCGTGTATTCCCAGTCAGCGCCTTCAATTGTTGCAGGGTTACGGATTGTGCCGAAGTCAGCTTTAGTAAGTGTTACACCTGCAGGTGCAGAGTCAGCAACCTTTACATTCTTGAGATCTACATCACCAGTGTTTTTGACAACTAACTGGTAAGTGAACTCTTGCCCAACTTTGACTTCTTTCTTTTCTACGTTGTCGACTTTTTTATCGATTTTAACGTTTGGAGTCTGTACTTTGACAGTTACAACTGCATCGTCGCAAGCGTCAACTGCGTCAGGCTTGGTTGGGTTAACTTCTTTTGCATTTACGCAAGCGATGTTAACAAGGTTACCTGCTTTATAGGCTTTAACCACACCGACTAAGTTGAAAGTCATGCTTTGACCTTTTTTCAGTTCAGGAATTGTGTAGTTCCAAGTAGTTGGAGTTTTGATAGTACCTTTGTCGGCACTCTTCAATGTAACACCAGCTGGAGCCGTATCACCGACAACAACGTTCTTTAGATCGATGTCGCCTGTGTTCGTTACTTTAACTTGGTAGGTAAAGTTCTGACCGACTTTGACTTCTTTCTTTTCTACGTTGTCGACTTTTTTGTCGATAGTAACGGCTGGAGTAGGAATTTTAACTTCCGCACCGACGTAACATACTTTGTTACCAGCAGTTGTCTGAACGGTTACTTTGACTGCATATTTGAATGACTTAGCATATGTGTGTTCAACAGTGTTAGTTAAAGAATTTGTGTTAACGGTTTGACCTTTGTCGTCACCGAAGTCATAGACGTAACCAGTAACTTTGGCGCCGTTTTCAACAGCAGCCTTTGTAGTGAACTTAAACTTGTTGTAGCTTAGCTTTGTTGCAGTTAAGCTTTCGCAAGTAGCGCTAGGTGTTGGGATAGAAACATCAACTCCTACATTACAGACCTTGTCTCCAGCAGTTGTCTTGACAATTACGCTAACCGCATATTTAAATGATTTTGCGTAGTTGTGATCAACTGTGTTTGTCAAAGAATTTGTGTTTACTGTCTTAGTTTGGTTGTCTCCAAAGTTATATACATAACCTGTGACCTTGGCACCGTTAGCAACAGAAGCTTTGGTATTAAACCGGAAACTAGTTGTTGAGAGTTTAGTTGCGGTGAGGCTTTCGCACTTAGCACTAGGCGTTTGTACTGGCGGAGGAGTAACTGGTGTCACAGTAGCTGTGTCACATTTGTAGCCTGGAATTTCTTTGGCTACAGTACAAGCGGTGTTAATAACCTTTGTCTTAGCGCTAAATCTTGCTCTAACGTCGATCTTTAGTTCATCACCAGGTTTAAGAGAGTACCATGCTGCACCAGTATTATCTGTGCTGCCCCTGGTTACTACTCCACCACTTTTCTTCTGCCAGCTTCCGCTAACATAGGTTAGACCATTTGGTAGCTTGTCAGAAAGTGCACCGTTCAATGTAACCTGACCATTATTAGTAGTCATTGATACGAATCGAACCACTTCACCTGACTTAGCTGAAACGTTTTCTTGTCCATTCCAAAAAGCAGCATCTGTTGTTGGACCAAGATCTTTTACTACCTTCTTTGAAATCGTGTAGCTTGGTACCTTTGGTATATCAGGATTAGTTGTGTGTGCCTTAAT
>CAZUNB010000053.1:3953-4737 GCA_964622235.1 uncultured Candidatus Saccharibacteria bacterium
ATTGGATTACCGCAAGATTTTACGATTGCCCATTTAAATTGACCATTAACAACCTTAACAAATGCAGGTAGTCTATCAGCTGCAAATGAATCATTGGTTGTACGGACAAAAAAGGTTGTACCGTCAATCGTCTTTTGGGTAGAATTACCAATTGACTGTCGACCCATACTCCATGCACCGGTCGCTACAATTTTATTGTCGACAACTACAGTACCGTCTTTGTAGACCATACCATTGACAACGCCAGCGCTGTCATTTGGATTAATACCGTAGTAATTAAACATGGTTTTAACACCACCACTGTTATTATTGTAAGCACCTTGAGCTTCGCCCAAACTACTTATACCGCACGTAATAACTGAGTTTTCACTACAGTCACCAGCCTTAGCGTTACTGATTGGGACCAGTATTGCCAGGAAAAGCATTAAAAGCCCTGAAGCCATCAGAACTTGCTTGTTTCCTAAAAAATGTTTGATGTAGGTTAACATACCTAGCACCTCCTCTTAATTAAATGTTACTCCACCCGCACGCAGCCTCACGCTGTTATGTACGAATTCGCTAGCTATGATATAACGGTCTTGTAAAATTGTCAAGCATTATTTCATTAAAGTGCGTTTTATACAAAATACTGTTTGTTTCTATAATTACCATTAAAGGCTTGTTAAGACACCTTTGCAAGCATAAACGTCATTAATCTGTTGTTATATTTAATAACAACATTTTTTAATCAGCGAGAACAAGGACTGATTGTGTGACATTGGCATGTTAAGATCGAAGTCGTCGG
>CAZUNB010000054.1:0-4629 GCA_964622235.1 uncultured Candidatus Saccharibacteria bacterium
TTATTCACAGCCCACAAACTACTCTTGCTCACAAACATCGCTAGCAATGCTCTTATCTTTTTTCGGTCAAGATGCTAGTCCAGAAGATTTAATTGAGCAGCTACCGGTGCGTCTCGATGATCGAACGGGGAGACAGTGGGGCAGCATACCACAGGATATTGCTAGACTGTGCATAGATAGAGGTTTCGATGTAACTATTTATACAGCAGACTATGAAATTATCGATCAGTCTTGGCTTAATCTAGCCCAATCAGATATTTTGAATAGACTGCGAGCAGTAAAAGACCTGCGTAATGTAGCATCTCTCGGTAAAGACTCTTCGATGGTTTATGCTCAGAGTTATATCGATTTTCTTAATAAAGATGGAAAATTGAATATTGTGCCTTATATGAGTACGCACCTCTTAGATAATCTGCTTGCTAATTCGCCATTATTTTTTAATGTTAATATGGCAATTTTAAATAAGGCTGGGCGGAGAACAATGACCGGTCTTCGGAGCGACGAACCAAATGATGTAGATGGTATCTTACAGAATCATAGTGTTATATTGTTTGGCAAAAGTAATAATGAAAACTATTTATTGGCTGATCCGTGGCGAGAATCTGAAAACGGCTTCCGAGAAATTGAACCAGAGCATTTATTGGCAGCTATGGCTGGCGCACAGATGGAGTGTAATAATTTATTATTCCAGATAGAACCAAAAAGGGAGACAACTAAATGAAACTTAGCTTAGCCTGGGCGCAAATATTTGCCGAAGCGGATATCGCCTCTATGCCAAGCGAAGAGCTAATTACTCTCGCAACTGAACGTCTTGGAGGGGTAGAGAGCTTCGAGGAGTATGGTAAGCGATTTGATGGTGTGCTGGTCGCGCGAGTTGAGAGCTGTGTTAAACATCCAAACGCTGACAAGCTCAGTCTTTGTAAGATTGATGACAACGGCGTTAACCAGGATGTTGAGCGTGATGATGACGGTAACGTTCAGGTAGTCTGTGGTGCAAACAATGTTCGAGAAGGCCAGCTGATTGCTTGGATTCCACCGAAGGTTGCCGTACCGAGCAGTTTTGATGATGCTGAACCGTTTGTTCTCGAGTCGCGAAAACTTCGCGGAGAAATCAGCAACGGTATGATTGCCAGTCCGAAAGAGCTAGGAATCAGTAACGAGCATAAAGGAATTTTGGAAATTGAAGAAGAAGTCAAGCCAGGACAAGCTTTTAAAGAGCTATATTCGTTGGACGATGTGATTATTGAGATTGAAAACAAAATGTTTACTCATCGGCCAGACTGTTTCGGCCAACTTGGATTGGCACGTGAGTTAACCGGAATTCAAAATAAAGCCTTCCACTCGCCTGAATGGTATCAGGTTGAGCCAAAAGCACCGCAAAATAATACTAATCCAGAGATAAAAGGCCTCAGCGTAGCCATTGAAACCGATCTTTGCTCGAGATATAGCGCGATTATTATCGATAATATTACAGTCGGACCAAGCCCGATTTGGCTGCAGAGTTTACTTAACCGAGTCGGTATTCGTCCAATAAATAATGTTGTTGATATCACTAACTACATGATGATGCTAACAGCGCAACCGCTACATGCTTTTGATTTCGATAAGATTTCTAAAAATGGTAAGGCTCAGATATCCGTCCGAACCGCCAAAGTGGACGAGACTATGATCCTGCTTGATGGAAAAACAATTAAGCTTCGCAAAGATGATGTGCTAATAACTAATTCTGATGGTCCAATAGCACTTGGCGGTGTAATGGGCGGAAACAATTCTGAGGTTGATGAAAAAACGACAAAGATAGTATTAGAATCGGCAACTTTTGATATGTATAATTTGCGCAAAACGAGTATGCACCATGGCTTATTCACTGAAGCGGTCACCCGGTTCAATAAAGGTCAGTCACCACTACAAACTAAAGCTGTGTTATTTGAGGCTGTTTCAATGTTTGAAAAAATCCTTGGAGCACGAGTTGTGGGTGAAGCTGTAGATAATTTCCCTAAATCAGTGGCAAGTACTCTAGTTGAAGTTTCCTCGTTGTTTATCAGTACTCGACTTGGCAAAGAGTTTTCAGTTGATGAAATTAAAAAAAGTCTAGAAAATGTTGAATTCAAGGTTGAAATTGCCGGAAATCAGCTAAAAGTTTTAGCACCATTCTGGCGAACTGATATCGAGATTTCCGAGGACATCGTCGAAGAGGTCGGTCGAATGTATGGTTTCAACCGCCTACCATCGGAGCTGCCGAAGCGTTCGACAACACCACCACCACTTGATCATAAATTACAGCTGAAAGAAAAAATCCGTCAGACATTAGCTAGAGCAGGGGCTAACGAGGTTCTAACCTATAGCTTTGTGCACGGCAATCTGCTTAAAAAGGTCGGTCAGAAACCAGATGATTCTTACGCAATTCGTAACGCAATTAGTCCAGATTTGGAGTATTACCGTCAGAGTTTAACGCCGAGCCTCATCGACAATGTTCATAGCAATATCAAGGCAGGTTATGATGAATTTGCGTTGTTTGAACTCAATAAGACGCACAATAAAATTCATAAAACTGATGAGGACGGCTTGCCAGGCGAACTGCATATGGTCGCACTTTGCTTTGCTAATAAAAATCAAAAAACAGCAGCCTATTATTTAGTACGACGTTACCTTGATTTTTTAGTGGAGATTCTTGGACTTGAGCTGGAATATAAACCAATCGAACAAAAACCAGGTTTTCCAGTGACAGCTGTCTTTGAATATAGCCGCTCAGCAATGGTTAATGATAAAAGATCAGGGGTATTTATTGGTATTATTGGTGAATACACCCAATCAGTAATGAAAAACCTTAAGTTGCCAAAAGCTAGCGCTGGTTTCGAACTTGGACTTGAAGGCTTACTCGAAGCAATTAAGAAAAATGACCCTTCACACTACCAGCCGTTATCGAAATTCCCTTCAACCACGAAAGATATCACGCTTCAAATTGATGCAGCGGTTGTATTCAGCCGCTTAAAAGAGGTAATTGACCTAGTTCTTGGTAATGGCGAGCATATTTATTCCATTGAACCATTAGGAATCTATCAGAATCAAGAAAAGACTGTTAAAAATGTTAGTTTCCGGATTACGTTGTCACATCACGATCACACATTGACGAATGATGAAGCAAATATTATCGTTACTGACATCGTAGAAAAAACATCATCCGAGCTTGGTGCAAAAGTTATTTAACCATAATCAATTTGTGGTACTATAAGCTTAAACATAAGGAGAGAATATGGATGATTTAGCACGGGCAGTAGGAGATAGCTTCAGTAGTATTAACTGGTTTGGCGTTGTCATGGCCGCGGTCGCAACTTTTGCAATTAGCGCTATTTGGTATCACGAGAAGGTATTTGGTAAATCATGGATGAAAGCAGTTGGTTTACACATTCGTGATATTGAGGATGCCAACATGACCAGAATTTTTAGCGGTAGCTTTATGGTTATGGTCCTAGCTGCAGTAGCAATGGATGTCTTGGCACAATTATTGCAGGTAAATTCTTGGCGTGAAGGCGCGCTTCTTGGTGGTCTAGTCGGATTGTTCTTCGTTTCTACCGCTATGATGAACACTTACTTATTTGCGCAACGTAATGCAAACCTCGTAGCAATTGATACTTTTTATCAAATTGTTAACTTTATCACGATTGGCTTAATTATTGGGGCTTGGCAAGCTTAAGCAACTATTTTTGATAGATTTTTTGCTTGCCTAAAACTCAGTAATAGGGTAGTGTAACCTCTATGGATACTGAAATAGATGGTGCTCAAGCATTAGTCAAAACTCTTGAAGACCTTAATGTTGAATATATTTTTGGTTATTCTGGTGGTGCTGCAATTCCAATTTTCGATGCATTGGTTACTGCCACCGATAAAATAAAGTTGATTATGTCGCGTCATGAACAGGGTGCTGCCCATATGGCCGATGGCTATGCTCGTGCAACCGGGAAGCCAGGAGTAGTACTGGTAACAAGTGGTCCTGGCGCGGCAAATACTATAACTGGTCTGATGACCGCACACATGGATAGCGTTCCAATCATTGTTCTGACTGGCCAGCAAATCCGTCCGATGCTTGGTAAAGATGCTTTCCAAGAAGCAGATATTTTTAATATGACAATGCCGGTAACAAAGCACAGCTATCTTGTGATGGAAACCAATGATATCCCACGAATTACTCGCGAAGCTTTTCACATAGCTAGCACTGGTCGTCAGGGACCGGTTTTAATCGATCTTCCAAAAGATGTAACTTCAGGTACTTTTAGTGGTAGTTTTGACGAGCCAATGAAGCTTGGCGGATACAAGCAAATGCTACCTCCTACCAAAGAAGACGTAATGCCAATACTCGAAGCACTTAAAATCGCTAAACGACCTGTTATTTTGGCTGGTCACGGAGCACTTTTATCTGGGGCTGCTAAAAATCTGCGTCAGTTGGCGGAAGAACTCGACATCCCAGTGACTACAACCCTACTCGGAAAAGGTGTTTTCCCCGAAACACATCATCTCAGCCTTGGCATGATTGGTATGCACGGAACAGCCTATGCTAACAAAGCTATCGTCGATGCCGATTTGATATTCTCGGTTGGTTCACGTTTTGATGATCGTATCATTGGCAAAGCA
>CAZUNB010000055.1:0-3098 GCA_964622235.1 uncultured Candidatus Saccharibacteria bacterium
ATTTGCTCGATCTCGGGGTCAAGCAAGCTGGGCTTAATTGGAAAAGCGGGATTAGTGCTCATTTTCCAGGACGATGCTATGTTAACTACGACGGTGAAGTAAATGCTGATGACTACGATGAGATTATGCAAAAAATTGAGTCAGCTATAAATAAATATATTGAAATTGGCGGCAAAGTATCATCATCGGTAGTTGCTAGCGAAAAAGCCCATGAACTAAGTGAATACATTCCACAAACCGTACTAGATACCTACCAAAATGTTCATATCGCTAAGTATCCAGATAATTTTAACATCTGTTGTGGTGGAACGCATGTGCAAGATATCTCTGAAATCGGAAGCGTGAAAATAACTAAAATAAAGAAGAAAAATGGCAAAATCCGCCTTAGCTACGAAGTCGAATAGAATGTAGTCTTTTTATCTGCTGATAGAAGGAATTTTACAACGATTTTTTGAACCAGTTAACAGCGAGTTGATTGAATTCTTTTTGCCACACAAGGTTTATAAGTTGATGGCTCGCGCCTTTGATTATCTCTAGTTTTTTTGTGGATGCGTGATTCGCGGTATCTATATAACCTTCTGTTATGGAGGTTGGTATTAAGTGATCTTTCTCTGACGCTACTACTAATAAATCCCCACCAAATTTTTCAATACATTTGCCAGCTGGCGTTGCTGATAATTTTTCAATCTCATGAAATTGCTTTTCTTCATTTGTCATAGTGGCTGCCATGCTAATCTGCATCATTTCAGATGTGTATGCGGCGGGTGCACGGAGTACTAAACTGGCTATATCGCGTCCACTCGTCGCCGTAGCAGCTAAAATTGCACCGACGCTAGAGCCAACCATCCCAATCTTATTTATATCAATTATGGGCAGTTCAGCTAAAAAGTCGTATGCAGCTAAAGCATCGTTTGTAGCTGCGGCGACTGTTTCTTTGTTGAAATCACCATCACTTCTTCCGTGACCGCGCATACTGATAGCTAAGCCAACCATCCCATCTTTTGCTAGCAGCTCGGCTAGCGGAATATAGCTATTTTCAGAACTTGTCATGCCGTGGAAAATAATTACTCCAGGGAGAGGTTCAGTAATTTCCCCACCAGGAAATACCAGAGTTCCTCGAATTGTTAGATTGTCACTTTGAAATGAAATTTTTTGCATTTGATCCCATTTTACTAATAATATAATAACGCTCAATTAGCTTTGTATTTGTCATCTTGAATGACTTTGATTTGGCAGAGTTCCCGCAAGCCGTGAATACCGCGCTCACGACCTATTCCAGAGCTCTTGTAGCCGCCGAATGGGTCGCAAGGTGCAAAGGTCGACTCATTATTAATACTGACCGTGCCGGCATCAATTTTCCCTGCAACGCGGAGCGCACGATCTTTGTCGGCTGACATCACACGAGCACCGAGACCAAAGACAGTGTCATTGGCGAGCTCGATGGCTTCAGCTTCATCCTTAAAACTCACAACCGGATAAATTGGTCCGAATACTTCTTCGTGCCAAACTCGCATATCAGGAGTAATATTTTTCAAAATAGTTGGTGGGAAGAATGCTCCGGATAAATTTTCTGGAATTTTTTTCTGTGCGACGATGATGGCGCCCTTATTTAGGGCATCATCGAGCTGGTCTTGTAATAACTCTTGCTGACGTTTAGCCACTAAACTGCCCATATCTGTTTTCTCATCGGATGGATCACCAATTATCTTTTCATCTAATAATCTTACCAGCTCATTGATAGTTTCATCAAAGACAGTTTCTTGAATGATGAGACGTTTGAGTGATGAGCAGATTTGTCCACAATTTTGCATGCGACCGTCGAGCATGGCTGGTGAACTAATAGAGATGTCGACATCGTCAAAGACAACACATGGGTTTGAGCCACCCATTTCGAGAACTACACCAATAAATTTTTCGGCCGCCTTTTTATAAAGTGCTTTTCCCGTTTCAGTACTGCCAGTAAACCAGATAAGATCAATATCGCCATTGGTTAAAGTCTTACCTTCTTCGCCCGCACCGAATATTTGAGAGAAAACTCCATTCGGCAAATCGTGACTATCGATAATGTCTCCGATTAATTTCCCTGTCAACGGGCATTCTTCCGAAGCTTTAAATACAACAGTATTTCCAGCCACTAAATTTGGAAAAATCCCCCAAATAGCCATACCGAATGGATAATTCCACGGCGCAATAGCGGCAACTACACCTCGCGGTTCATAACGAATCTTATGAATTGTTTCACTGTTCTCCATAGTCGTTTCATCGGCAAGGGCACTGACGGCATTATCAAGAAACCAGCCAAGTTCACCATTGGCATAGCGTTCAACCTCAGACAAGCTCTGTGATATTGGTTTGCCTACTTCAGCAGTGATAAGTTCGGCAATTTCTTGTTTCCTCTCAAGAAGTTCTTCTTGAATAGGCCTAAGAAGCTCAATACGTTTTTCGACGCCAAGTAATTTCCAGTCATTCTTCGCAGTCTGGGCAGCAGCTATTATTGCTGTGATTTCTTGCTCGGTTGAGACGTCAACTTCATCAATAACCTGGTAGTTTTTAGCTGGGTTGGTTGATATATGTTTCATAGTAAAAATTATAACAGATGCAATAAAATCGAAATAGGCTTTTCAGATGTGATTTCGACGGTATTATAACGGTGAAAAGCGATAGAGCAGAAAATAAAACAACCAAATTTCATATGAATAGTTCATGTGAAATTTGGTTGGACAAATCTATAGCGAGTGTGCGATTTACGTCAAAGCCGGGGCGATTGGTTTGAAGAGTATTGTGATCAACACTAGCAAAAAATCGGTCAATTCAACCGATGAAGCTTAATCTTGCAAGCGGTAGATCCTTTACGGTGAAAGTCGAAAAGATAATAATCTAATGCAGTGATAATTTTCGGCTCGATTGGCGTGACTATATATTTCAAACGTCCTATACTGATAGTGTTAACTAAGGAGATTCACATGGTAGATCAAGTATACGAATTTGATGGGAAGCTATATGACACAGTAGGAGAATTCCTGCAGGCCTTAGCTCACGCCTACAAAGCTGGGCAGGAAGACTTAGTCTTAAGTGCGCTAGATGATTTCGGGTTCGAT
>CAZUNB010000055.1:3108-4023 GCA_964622235.1 uncultured Candidatus Saccharibacteria bacterium
CGCACGAAGCATAGGTTAATCTCTAGGCCTAGATTAATTGCCGAATATTCAGCCAACATTATGTGTTGCATGACAGGCTTTGCTTTTTTCAGTACGCAAAGCCTTTTTTTTTGCAAAGTTAGTAAAAACTAACAATAAACCTCAAGCGTGATATAAAAAATATAAATAAAATCATCATGTGATTCGCAAGATTAGCTTAATAATATACGTCGAAAATTGTCTATTAGGCTAGCAGATAATGTCCAGAAAAATGGACAAAATACTTGTGTATAGATAGAATAATTGTGTGGACAAACAAAAGCTGACTAAGGTTTTTCATCAACTCAAGCTTGATGAAGGCACTGTAGAAATTTACTTTTGCCTTTGGAAGTTCGGTCTATCAACCGCTTTAGAGCTGAATCAGAGGCTTGAAATTTCACGAACACAAATATATCGGTACCTTGATCAACTTACTAACCTAGAATTAGTCCGCCAACAAAACAGTAGCTATCTGGCCCTGCCACTTGAAAATGTGCGAATTGCACTTTTGAGACAGGAAAGTGAAATATCTCAGTCAATAAATATTCTAAACGATGTATCTTTAACATCAATTAGTTTTACTTTACTAGAGGCAGAGAATATCTTGTTTACTTTTTTATCAACCGACGAGGCGATTATCATTGGTTTTCGTGAAATGAACAAAAAGATTGATAATATTTTAAAAAACAACGTTCACCCGAACCATCATTTTCTGACTAATGTGAATGCTAAAATTCCGAGTTGGCTTAGCGAAAAAGTGCTTAGAAGCGATAATTTTATACTTCGCGATATTGAGGTAATGCTCGTATGCGAGAGACAGCTGATATTGGTTAACCAATCAAATCCACTGGAGATAGAACGACAGCAGAACATTCAGACTTCGAAAATTATTTTTGA
>CAZUNB010000056.1:0-3549 GCA_964622235.1 uncultured Candidatus Saccharibacteria bacterium
GTTTTGACCTCTTGGAGGCTCTGGGCGTTCCGATAAACCTAAGCAACCAAGAGCTACAGGCACGTTTTAATAAATATAACTTAGCTTTTTTATACGCTAAGCATTTCCACCCAAGTATGCGTTTTTTTGGACCAGCACGTGCCGCAGTAGGTAAGCCTACTTTTTTCAACATTCTCGGACCTCTTCTTAGTCCCGTTAACGCTAAACGACAAATTATCGGCGTCAGCAAACCTGAGCACCTTAAGCTTATCGCAGAGACTGCACGTGAACTAGGTAAAGAACGAGTTATGGTTGTACATGGCTGTGATGGCCTAGACGACATTACATTATCTGGAGAAAGCTCAGTTGTTGAATTAAATAATGGCAAAATTTCTGAATACACATTGACACCTAATGATTTCGGAATCAATCCTATCAACAATTTTGATGAGATTGCTGGTGGAGACAATACGCGTAATATTGAACTGGCAGTTGAGCTGTTGAAAGGAGATAGGCACTCCAGACACGAAGATCTAGTTTTAGTAAATACTGCATTAGCGATGAAGCTAGCAGGGAAATCTGATGATTTAAAAGCAAACTTCGCAAAAGCAAAAGAACAACTAGATTCTGGTGCTGCATACCAACTTTTACAAGATTATAAGCAGCCGACAATCATGCGCGAGATTGTCGAGCAAAACGAACAAAACCTACCAACTACGAGTAAACCAGATTCGAGAAAGGTTCGTATTTACAGAGGTGGACTGATTGCCGAAATCAAACACGCAAGCCCAAGTGAAGGTGAATTTTCTAGCAAATTCGACGTTCGAGCACGAGCTAAAATGTATGAAAGTGGCGGAGCCAAGGCAATTAGCATTGTAGTTGAGCCGCGATTTTTCAAAGGTAATTATGATGATATTAAAACTGCGCGTGAGGCTACCAGTCTGCCAATCTTGTGTAAAGATTTTATTACTCGAAAAGAGCAAATCTACCACGCCGCAGAAGCTGGGGCAGACATTGTTTTGTTAATTGTGGCCATCCTTAATAAAGGCACACTTCATGAACTGAAACAAATCGCTGAAGAGCTTGGATTGCAGGTCTTAGTTGAAACACACACCCAAAATGAGCTTGATATGGCGGTTGAAGTGAGCACAGGGCTTATCGGTATTAACCGTCGCAATCTACATGACTTCTCGATTGACTATCAGCTTTTCGATAAGCTTGATATCCCTGATGGTGTTACAGTAATCGCTGAGAGTGGCATTGAAACATTTCAACAGATTCCGAAGCGTGCTGACGGCTGGTTAGTAGGGACAATTTTAATGAAAAATCCTTTCCCAAAACTGAATCTAAAAGAACTTGGTCTCAAGAAGCCACTTCTTAAATTATGTGGAATCCGTAAAGTTGAAGACGCTGAGTTATGCGAAGATCTAGGTGTGGATATGATTGGTCTTAACTTCGTACAGCGTAGCAAACGAAAAGTTTCAGTTGAACTTGCTAAAGATATAAGACAGAACTGCAACAACACTTTGGTTATCGGAATATTTGAAGATAGCTCCAAGGAAGAAGTTGATAGTATCGCTGAAGCCGTTGGGCTCGACGCTGTCCAGCTACCAATTACGTGTGAATTCACCAATCAGCTCGATATTCCTGTCGTTCAAGTAGCACCGTTTGACTACACGAACAAAAACATAGACAGCTCCACAAGACCAAAACAGACCGCACTAACCATCGTCGACAATAAGCGAGGGGGCAGCGGCAAAACTTTTGACTACAAAAAATACATTTGGAAAAACTACGGCTCGCTTATTGCCGGAGGCGTTGATCTTGAGACTGCAAAGATGCTGCTTAAAGACTACCAACCACTTGGCATCGACACTGCCAGCGGCATCGAGACCGATGGCATAGTTGACCAGAGTAAAATTAGAGATTTTGTAAAATTATTTGAGGAGA
This sequence comes from uncultured Candidatus Saccharibacteria bacterium, assembly GCA_964622235.1. Lineage (GTDB taxonomy): Bacteria > Patescibacteriota > Saccharimonadia > Saccharimonadales > JAGPDM01 > CAZUNB01. Next base: position 1,930 of record CAZUNB010000056.1, read on the forward strand.
CAACATATGAAAACTAACCTAAAACAACAGATGCTTGACCCTTCAGGCTTCTTCGGAGAGTACGGCGGGCGCTATGTGCCCGAACTTCTCGTACCGGTCATGGACGCACTCAATGATGAGTTTTATAAAGCCATTAAAGATAAAGAATTTTTAACTGAACTTAAGGAACTTTATAATAATTATTCTGGACGTCCAACGCCGCTTTACCACTGTAAGAATCTGAGTGATGAGCTCGGCGGTGCCCAAATTTATTTGAAAAACGAGGGACTAAATCACACTGGCGCGCACAAGATTAACCATTGCCTTGGTCAAGGTTTGTTAGCCAAACGGATGGGCAAGACACGTATAATTGCCGAAACAGGTGCCGGTCAACATGGGCTTGCTAGTGCGACAATAGCCGCCAAGCTTGGACTTGAATGCACGGTCTACATGGGGCGAAAAGACTATAATCGGCAGAGGCCAAATGTTTTTTGGATGGAGCTTCTCGGGGCGACTGTTGTGCCGGTTGAAACTGGTGGTATGATTTTACGCGACGCAATCAACGAAGCGATGCGGGATCTAATAAACAACCCGATCGACAGCCATTACCTGCTAGGTACGGTTTGTGGCCCAAGACCATATCCAGCCATGAATACGTTTTTCCAGTCGATTGTCGGTAAAGAAGTCCGCAAACAACTAGACGGACTACCAGATCTAATGATTGCTAGTTGTGGTGGTGGTAGCAATGCTATGGGTCTATTCCATGAGTTTCTCGATGATGAGTCAGTCAAAATGACGATAGTTGAAGCTGGTGGAACTAGCAGCAAAATAGGTGAGCACGCCGCACGCTTCACGGAAAGCGGGCGAATCGGCGTCGCCGAAGGGATGAAGTCGATGATGTTGCAAGACAAAGATGGTCAATTACAGAATACTGCAAGTATTAGCGCAGGACTAGATTATTCAGGAGTTGGACCTCAAATTAGTTACTTGGTCGAGCAGGGCAGAGTTAAAGCCAGTCTCGCAAGGGATAGCGAGGTGCTTGAAGGCTTTCGAACACTTGTCCGAACAGAAGGTATTATTCCTGCACTTGAGAGTTCTCATGCGGTCGTTGAAGCCATTAAACAAGCTCCGAAAATGAGCAAGGATAAGAAAATTGTCTTTAACTGTTCTGGACGAGGTGATAAAGATCTATTTATCACTGCGAAACAGTTTGATCACGACAACTTTAATCAGTTTTTGAAGGAGTATATATCATGAATGATGTAAATAAAATTAAAGAATATTTGCAAAATATCATGCATGATATACCTGGTGTTAGCTTGATGACACATATTGTTGGTGGTTTTCCAGACCTTGAGACCTCAACAAAACTTCTTGAGATTATGAGTGGTGTTGGTGTTGAATATACAGAAATCCAGATACCATTCTCTGATCCTATAGCAGACGGACCAACGATACTGAATGCTAATACAAGAGCGCTCAGCAATGGAACCACTCCGAGCGACTGCTTTGAATTGGCGCAGAACTTTAAGGGCAAACAAAAGCTACTTTTTATGACGTACTACAACATCGTCCTTAGCATCGGGGTAGAGAAGTTCTTTGCAGATAGCCAGAAAGCAGGTATATACGGTGTTATTATCC
>CAZUNB010000057.1:0-3406 GCA_964622235.1 uncultured Candidatus Saccharibacteria bacterium
AATAATAATTGTCAATAGTATAAAAATATTGACCGGAGTATTGTTTCCGCGTACGATGTATTCATGAAATTTGTAAGTAATACATTCAGTCAGCTGCTACTACTCGCGCTTGTGCGTGATGAGCTGGAACCTGCTTACTAAGCCACGACACAAGCCTAAAATATCCAAAATGGTTTCAGTAACGGAGCCATTTTTTTATACAATATTTTAGGAGAAACACGGTGAGCAACACAGAGAAACAAATGCAATTTAGGGCAATTTCACGTATCATTAAGCGTGAACAAATTGTAATTGGAGATGATGGTGCCTAGTATAGATGCTAACAAAGTTTTAATTTTTGACACAACACTGCGAGATGGCGAACAGAGCCCCGGCATTTCACTTAACAAAACAGAGAAGCTGGCTATAGCCCATGCTCTGGCTGAGCTTGGTGTCGACATCATTGAAGCTGGGTTTCCAATTGCTAGCATCGGTGACTTCGTAGCCGTTCAAGCAATCGCACGAGAAGTGCATGGTCCTACTATTTGCGGACTTGCTCGAGCTGTTGATGGTGATATCGATCGTGCTTGGGAGGCGATCAAAGACGCTGAAAAACCTCGTATCCATACTTTTATCGCGACTAGTAAAGTTCACATGGAGCACAAGCTTAAAATGACACCGGAAAAAGTAGCAGAAAAAGCAAAGGTAGCTGTTGCCCGAGCTAAAAGCTACACCGACGATGTAGAGTTTAGCCCCGAGGACGCCGCTAGAACAAGCCTTGACGTCATGCTGGACGTTGTACAGGCAGCAGTTGACGCCGGAGCAACAACGATCAATATCCCTGACACGGTCGGTTATACAACGCCTCATGAATTTGCGGAACGAATTGCCGCGGTTAGAAAAAACATAAAAGGTGATTATATAATTTCAACTCATTGCCATAACGATCTTGGTATGGCAACCGCGAACAGCTTGGCTGGTGTAGGTGCCGGTGCACGGCAAGTCGAGGTTGCTGTTAACGGTATAGGTGAACGTGCTGGCAATGCGGCTTTAGAAGAGATTGTCATGGCAATCAAAGTAAAATCAAGCAGTTATGGCGATGTTCACACTGATGTAGACTCAAAGCTTATCACCAGAACTAGCCGACTTGTCAGCAATCTGACTGGCTATCCGGTTCAGTACAACAAGGCGATTGTTGGCCGAAATGCATTCGCTCATGAATCAGGTATTCACCAAGATGGTGTAATCAAAAAACGCGAAACCTATGAAATCATGGATCCCGCTGATGTGGGAGCTGGAGAGAGTCAAATCATACTCGGCAAGCACTCTGGTCGTGCTGCAATTGCCTCTGCACTCAAAAAACTAGGTCACGAACTAAACAAAGACCAAATGGATGAAGTTTTCATCGATTTCAAGGCTTTAGCTGATCAAAAAAATAATGTGTCTAATGCGGATTTAAACGCAATTGTTGACTCAACCGTTCTGCACTCCAACACCACAAACAACAGCTACGAGCTCGAGTCAGTTTCTTTCGCGCTTAATGATGCCGAAAAACCATCGGCTACTATCAAAATTAAAACACCAAACGGAGAAATCGTTGAAAAATCAGCTAGTGGAAATGGTATGGTTGACGCGGTTTGTACCGCAATCAGAGAAATTGTTGGACTAAAAATCGAACTCGTCGAGTATCTCGTTCAAGCGGTGACAGAAAGTATTGACGCATTGGCGACCGTCAACATTCAACTGCAATCCGGTGACAAAATTGCCACTGGACGCGGCGGAGATACCGATGTTGTCCGTGCTTCTGCTAAAGCATATCTCGACGCAGTCAATCGGCTACTTGCAATCGATGATAACGGTTTCTCCGAAACGAAAGTTCAGGCACAATAAATGATTCAAGCAATCTATGCCAGTACATCAGGAAACGTTGAGTACGTAATGACACAGATTGCTAAAATTGAACCACGAGTAAAATTATTACGAGCTGAGTATATTGATTCAAAATCTTTCGATAGTGATATCTTTATATTTGCTACTTCAACGTGGGCACATGGCGAAGTCAATCCAATCTTTGTTCCTGCTCTCGAGCAAATAGTAAATCGCGATATGACAGGCAAAAAAGCATTCTTTATAGGTTTGGGCGACAACCGATACGAACCTGTTTTATTTTGCGAGGCAATAAATATTACCCGAAGAGCCTTCGATGCATCAGGTGGCCGATCACTCGGAAAAACATTCAGACTTAATGGTGATCCGTATACCCAAGAAGATAAAGTTGAAGACTGGGTAGAAAACATGCTGCAAAAGGAGCTCATTAATGCGTAACGATCGACTACGAATTAAGTTCGCTGGTGAAAGTGGTCAAGGAATCGACTCGGTCGGTAAAGCAATCACTGAAGCCTTGGTTTGGGCCGGGTATTATACCTTTGGCTACCGTGAATACCCAAGCTTGATTAAAGGTGCGTGGGCCAACTATCAAGTTGATGTTTCAGATCGACCGCTTCAAGCAAGCTCCGAGAAATGCGACGTACTGCTCTGTATTAGCCGTTACAGTATTTATGAATACTTGCCAACACTTGTCGATGGAGGTCAGCTAATCCACAGCATGGAGAGATTAGAGCTACCCGACAACTTACAGGATTTTGTTGCCGATCATAATATCACTATCGAATACGTCAAAGCGATTGAGATTGCTGAAGCAGAGGGCGGTAGTGCGCTCATGGAGAATGTCGTACTGGTCGGCGTGCTCTGGCAGTTGCTCGGCATCCCACTTGAATCCTTTCAAAATAAGCTCAAAAAGCTATTTGCGAAAAAACCAGAATTATTAAAACTTGACTTAAAATGCGCCGAAGCTGGATATAATTATAAAACACAGCACGCGAAAAAAATTGATTTTACTAATACATTTAAATCAAATAAGAAACTTATCGAAAACCAAGTAATCGACGGTAACTATGCAATCAGTAAAGGTACGGTCGACGCTGGTGTCCGGGCTTTTTATGCCTACCCAATGACACCGAGTTCATCTGTCTTAACGTATCTAGCTGATTGGCAATTTGAAACCAAGATGGTCGTGAAGCAAATTGAAGATGAAATATCGGCTGCCCAATTTACGATTGGAAGTAGTTTCATGGGAACCCGAGCAATGACCGCAACGAGTGGTGGTGGCTTTGACCTCATGACAGAAAGCATCAGTTTAGCTGGAATCACGGAAACACCATTTGTTATTTTCTTGGCGCAGCGCCCTGGTCCCGGAACTGGACTACCAACATGGACAATGGCGGCTGATTTGCCAATAGCAGTTTATGGCGGACACGGTGAATTTGCCCGAATTGTCGTAGCGGCTAGCGATCCAAAAACTGCTTACCGAGTAACGCAAGAAGCTCACAACCTAGCAGAGATGTATAGAGTGCCTGTGATAATCTTG
>CAZUNB010000058.1:0-3171 GCA_964622235.1 uncultured Candidatus Saccharibacteria bacterium
ACATTCTCTTGGCTGATTTTCGTTGGCGGTACATCTGGTTCTGGCATATAGCGATAATCATGTGCTGCTTCTTTGCCTCGCTGGCTTTCTGTGCGCTGTTTATCATCATTCCAACCTCGAGTCTCTTGAGTGATTTCTTGACCTCTCTCAAGTAATTCGATTTGACGGTTTATCTCATACAAGGTGGCGCGTTCAATACTTTTAAAAGAGTTTAGGTTTTTGGTCTCAGTTCTTATGCCAAGTTCTTTAGCTTCTTTTTTTGCAACTGATACATTAATATCAAAACGCATATTTCCTTGGAAAAGATCTACGTTACTAACTTTAGCTAGTTTCATTAATAGATGAAGCTCCTTTGCAAATGCGCGAGCCTCCTCAGCCGAGTGCATATCAGGTTCGGAAACAATTTCTAGTAACGGCGTACCGGCTCGGTTAAGATCGACCAATGAATAGTCGGCACCGCTTGGATGTGTGTTTTTACCAGCATCCTCCTCGAGATGAGCATGGTGAATTTTAACTTTTTTTTCGCTATATGGCAGCTCGACAACACCACCTAAAACTATTGGCTGATACATCTGTGTAATCTGATACCCCTTTGGTAAATCAGGATAAAAATAATGTTTACGATCAAAACTGATGACAGAGTTGATTTCAGCCTGTAGCGCCAAGCCAGCGCGAATCCCAAGCTCGACTGCTCCACGATTGAGCACCGGCAAAACACCAGGCAAACCAAAGCAAAGATCACCAACAGTGGTATTAGCTTGTTTATCACGAGCATCGTTATCAACACCAACGAATAGCTTGGTTTTTGTCAGTAATTGAACATGACACTCAATACCAATCGTTGGTAGGTATTTGTCGAGGATTTCTTGACTAATCATTAATTACCTCACGACTTGCTTGACGAAAAACAGCGCAAGTTTCGATGGCTTTTTTAATTTCGATTTTTTTCTTCTTATTCAGACGTAGCTTTGAGCACTGCTTGGTAGCAGCAATGACTTTTTCGGGTTCACTAATTGACTTCATAGTACGCAAACACTTTGCCAATTCAGCAGTACTATCATTTTTAGCTCCGACAGCTTGGCGAAAAAGCTCGTCGGCCGCAAGCATCGTTTCGCGCGGTGGACGATCCTTAGCCTTGCCGATAATCTCTTTCCAATGAGATTGCAGGTTCTCTTTATCAAGCTTCTGATTTTTTTTCATCGGGTTGTCATGTTGCCAAGAAATAATAATCAACGAAATAACTACGATGGCGACAATTGAGACAATTATGTAAATCATTTAATGACCTCAGAGATTTTCTGTGCCATAGCCAGTAGTGTCCTGTCGCCACGTGATTGCCCAACCAACTGCAGCCCAACTGGCATCTGCTCATCACTATAAGCGGCTGGGATACTAATTGCTGGATGACCAGTCAGACTAAACGGTACAGTCATCACATCAGCCCAATACATTTGCACAGGGTTATCGTCGCCACTGCCTGGTCCAAATGCTGTTGTGGGTGATGTGGGGGTTAGTAATATATCCACTTGTGAAAAAACTTTTTCCATTGCATCGAGTAGAATTCTGCGTACTTTCTGAGCCTTAAGATAGTAAGCATCGTAGTAGCCGCTACTCAAAACATAACTGCCTGTCAAAATTCGTCTAATATTTTCACGACCAAAACCTTCTGCTCTAGTTTGCTCGTACATATCCGTAAGATTATTCGGTTTATCGACTCTATAACCATACTTCACACCATCGAAACGAGCTAAGTTACTGCTAATCTCTGCCGGCACAATAATATAATAAGCTGCCAGCGCATGAATAATTTCAGGAATATCAATATCAATAATCTCATATCCACTGCTTCTAAGCTTATCTTCAGTAGCGGTCATTGCCGTAGAGACTTCTTTAGCGTTCTGGCTTTCGCTTAATTGTTTAATTCTACCTATTTTTTTAAAGCCTCTATCTGCAAGCGGCAGCAATTTAATAGTAGTCATATCTCTTGCATCAATACCGGTCATAACATCAATTACTGTCGACACATCAGCTACTGAATTTGCTATAGCACCGATTGTATCTGTAGAGCTCGCCATCGCAATCGCGCCATAACGACTGACCGCGCCATAGCTCGGCTTTAGCCCAACCACGCCGTTGAAGCTAGCTGGTTGGCGGATTGAACCGCCAGTATCAGTCCCAAGCGCAAACGGTACAAAACCACGAGCTACAGCAACTGCCGAACCTCCACTCGAACCACCAGCAACCTTAGAAGCATCAACAGCATTTTTAGTTGGACCAAAAATCGTTTTCTCGGTTGAGCTGCCGTGGCCGAATGCATCAAGATTAGTTTTTCCAACCATAACTCCACCAGCATCGAGAATTTTCTGGACTGCAGTAGTCGTGATAGGACTTTGGTAGTTCTCAAGAATTTTACTAGCTGCGGTGGTTTTCGTGTCAGCAACTGACAAATTATCTTTAACGACAAACGGCACGCCAAGTAAAGCACCATCACGACTTTCTCCGCTCGCTACCTTTTGATCAATTGCTATAGCAGCCTGTCTTGATTGATCGGCAAAAACTGCAATCATCGCATTATAAGTTTTGTCTTCTTCTGCAATTTTTGAGAGTGCTTGCTCGGTAAACTCCAAAGCGGTTTTTTTACCAGTCGAAACAAGTTTGGCAATTTCAGAAACCGTGGGCCAAGCGTTCTGACTCATAAGACTTTCGGAACCTTAATACTTGTACCCACTTTTTCTGGTGCATTTGTAAGTAATGTTTTGCTCGGTACTTGCTTAGTAATTTCATCAACTCGTAAATCATCGAGCGTATTAACGATACCGTTAACTTGGTAGACTGGTTCGACGTCGGTTGTGTCAATTTCGTTCAAACTCTCCACATGCTCGATAATTGCTGAGACCTCAGCAGCCATCTCTTCAAGATCATCATCAGCAATAGCAATCTTTGAAAGCTGTGCAAGTTTTTTGAGTTGTGTCGTGTTTAGTCCCATAGAATACGCTATCTAGTATAGCAAGAATCACCACGCATAACAGCTATTGTTGTATTCGAGATTTAAGCTCATCAACCATGTCTCGATACGCAGCCGCATCTTCGAATCGTAATTCACCCGAAGCCATTTTCATTTTTTGGGTCAACTCTTTGAATATCTCCTCAACCAAACCAAAATCAGAAACC
>CAZUNB010000059.1:0-3159 GCA_964622235.1 uncultured Candidatus Saccharibacteria bacterium
CTTACCCGTCTAGCGATGGGCATTGCTAAGGCTTATTGCGGTATTTTTGTCTTGGACATGAAATATTTAGTGTAAAGGTGTCATAATAAAGCCATGGTTAAAAACCCCACACTAGCAGTCGTGCTGCACTGGGGCGACGCTGAATCAACTAAAAATTGCCTGCGTTCGCTCGAGAAAAACCAATCTATCGACATTCTAGTCGTTAATAATACTGGCAGATCGCTCGGCCTAGGCTACCAAGAGGTGGTCAACGAAACCAACCTCGGTTTTGCTGGCGGCATGAACATCGGGTTAAGACACTCAATTGAAAACGGCTACGAAAAAACTTTAATACTCAATAATGACACTTTGGTTGATTCAAATCTTGTCAGTAAATTATCAGAAGCGCTGGATGCCAACGAAGACATGTCCGCCGTTGCACCGACTATCACCTACCTTAATCAGCCAGACAAGATATGGTTTAGTGGCGGTAGCTTCTCAAAGCTGTCTGGTAGATCGCCACACTCAAGACTAGATGAGGATGTAGCGGCCCTTCCAAAAGATGCACAGGTCGAGGCTGTCAGCTTTTTAACTGGCTGCTGCGTTTTATTTAAAAACGAAGCACTAGTCGATATCGGATTGTTTGATGAGGATTATTTCCTGTACTGGGAAGATGATGACTGGTGCGTTCGATCGACAGCTAAAGGCTGGACGCTTGGGCACCTGCCTATTCCGCTAGTTCGCCACGAAGTTTCACTAGGCACCGGTTCTGCCAGTCCAGACTACCTGTATTACAACGCTCGCAATCACTTTTTGTTTGCTTGGAAGAATTTTAGCAGGTTAAAAAAGCTACCGATTCTAGTGTTTGCACTGGGACTTGGAATTGCAGCATCGCTCAGGCGCTTGCTCAAGGGCAGCTGGCGAGGCTCTAAAGCAATCAATTCAGCAATCTACGACGGGTTACGGCGCAAAACGGGTAAAAGATGAAGATTGCACTTGTCAGCCCAAGTTTTCCTCCAGACATTTGCGGAGTTGGCAGCTACACGGCAAAACTCGCCGACTCTCTTGAAGGCGAAGATGTAGAGACTAGCCTACTTACAGCTGAAAACACTAGTTTTAATCCGCTGCGAATTGCCCGTGTCTATTCCAGGCTCAAGAAGCAACGCCCCGATATACTACACTTGCAGTATCCAACGCAAAAACGACTATCCTCCCTAGAAGCTTTGCTCCTGTTTAAAGCCGCAAAGATGCTGGGCATTAAAACCGTAATTACAATTCACGAACACGAGCCTTTCTACAGTAAAAAGTCGCAATTGCGCAATAAGCTACTAGCAAAATCTGCCAATGCTGTGATCGTGAACAGCCAGAGGTCTTATGAGCTTTTTAAACTCCAGGGCATCGAGAGCGATATAATCCATAATGGACCGACCATTGAGCCTGATAATGGTAAGAGGAGCGAAACAAATGGCACGGTGCTGACCTTTTTCGGGTTCATTGCTCAACACAAAAATACCCTGGCGACGATCATAAGCATCAAGCGTGCCTATGTCGACCCTGACGTATCTATCTGTATTATCGGCAAGTTCAACCCATCAGACAGCTACCACGTACTCGTGAAAAACCAGCTAGGGCCAAAAGACGAATGGCTCTCTGGCCTAAATGATACAGAGGCTGCCAAAGCTATCGGTGGCAGCACGCTAGCGGTACTACCGTTTAAGCACGGAGTTTCCGAAAAAAACAGCACCGCTATATCGATGTTTCATTTAGGGGTTCCAGTTGTAACCAACGGCCCTGTTCCAGGCGCGCTTAAAGGCTCGGTTATTGATGCAGACACAGACTTTGGCTCCAAGGTAAATGAGATTTTACATAATAAAAAGCAACTGCTTCAAATTCGCGATAACGCCACCAGTCTAATCGAAGATGACTTTAACTGGAAGGCCTGCTCAGCGCATCATGTGCAGCTTTACGGGCGGCTAACTAGCTAAGCGTAGACTTTAAACCAGTTCGCACAACAGCAGCCTGCTGGCCTATGACAAAAACAGAGGTAACATGATATGATTTTAATAATGAAATCGGTCTCATTTATTATCGATGCAGACGGGCTGGATGAGCCTGCTTTTTATGGGCTCCAAGAACTGTTGGATTCGCAAATCACAGACGCTCAAGCTGAAATCATACTTTATAACTATTCCAACAAAGAAACTTTTAAACCCGGCACTCCTGCACTTCAAATCGTCAAAAGCAATCAGCCTGGAGTTTCTTCGCTCAAAAAAGCAATAGTATCTGCTAGCGGAGATTTTTTAGTGTTTACAACTACTAAAAATATTACTGTCGGCTTCAAGGAGATTATAGAGCTAGCACAAGATATGAAGGGGTTGGAGGTCGGAGTGCCGATAAGATTATCCGAAATGGAACGTAAATTAGGACTGTACAGGATCAAAAACTGTTCATTTGTACTAACAAATAAATCGCATGCATTGAACAATACCGATCAAGAGCTCGACCTCAAAAATATTATCAAAACAGCCAACAGCCAGCTACGGCTTCGTTTCTTGAATACGTCTAGCTCTGTCGGTCTCTACGATTCCGTCGTCGACAGGCTAATAATCTACAGGCCGCTTTTGAAGCTAGCGAAGCACCGTTTGCGTGAGATACAAAGAATGCGTGAAGACAAACGAGAGAAAGCGCGCGTTATTATGCTGCGCGATGCTGTGCCGGACGTACCCTTCAGTCACGACATGCCTGTTTTTATAATTTGCCGTGATCGTATTGAGCCATTAAAGAAGCTCGTTGCTTGGCTGGAAAATGAAGGTCTGAAAAACATCGTTTTTATCGACAACGCCTCAACCTATCCACCACTGCTAGAATTTTTAGAAACCACTACTTATGATGTCGTCCGCCTAAACAGAAATATCGGCCACACATCGCCGTGGTCGGAGGGCATTGTGCAGGCCTATGCAGGGGGGCGACCATTTATAGTTACTGACCCTGATGTCATTCCAGACGACGGCGCACACGGTGCCATCAAAAGATTCTGCAAGCTGCTATCAGAGCATCCAGAGAGAACCAAGGTCGGCTTCGGTCTAAAGATTGATGATCTGCCCGACCACTATAAGCTCAAGGACCACGTAATATCGTGGGAGTCTCAATTCTGGGAATCGACCGTCGAGCCAGACGTCT
>CAZUNB010000060.1:0-3093 GCA_964622235.1 uncultured Candidatus Saccharibacteria bacterium
TCTCAAGGCTCTTGAAGGTGATGAGAAGGAAATGGATAACGTCATGGAACTCATTGACGCTGTTGATGAATTCATTCCTGAGCCAAAGCGCGATCTTGACAAAGATTTCATTATGCCAATTGAAGACGTTTTCTCAATCAAAGGTCGCGGTACTGTCGCAACTGGTCGTATTGAACAAGGTACCGTCAAAGTTGGTGAAGAAATCGAAATCGTCGGCCTCACTGAAAAAGCACGAAAAACAACTGTTACCGGTGTTGAAATGTTTAAAAAGCAGCTCGACAGTGGTCAAGCAGGCGACAACGTTGGTATTCTTCTCCGCGGTATTGAGCGCGATGATATCGAACGCGGTCAGGTTCTTGCTAAGCCAGGTTCAGTTACTCCACACACTGAATTTGATTCTGAGGTTTACATCCTTACTAAAGAAGAAGGTGGACGTCACACTCCATTCTTTAAGGGTTACAAGCCACAGTTTTACTTCCGTACTACGGATGTGACTGGTGAAGTTGAACTCCCAGCTGATGTTGAAATGGTTATGCCAGGTGATACTATCACTTTCAAAGTGAAACTCATCCAGCCAATCGCCATGGATCAGGGTCTACGATTCGCAATCCGTGAAGGTGGACGAACCGTTGGTGCTGGTGTGGTTACAAAGATTACTAAATAATCTTTTCACACTAAACTTTAAAAACCGAGGGCATAAAACCCCTCGGTTTTTTTAATTCAGTTATTGTTTATCAGGACGCTTGATTGATATAGTGGCTATATGAAAGATATACTACAAAATGCACAAAAGAAATACGAATCTTATTTAACTAGACGGAAGGCTGTAGCAGCTATTGTATTTATTATGTTGCTTGTAGCATTCGAATACTGGGTGCTGTTCGGATAAATGAGGGTTAGTTCTTTAATATTCTTATATAATAGTGTATAGTACTAGACATACAAATTAATTGTGTTGAGAACTCAGTTTAGGGCAAACCACGCTGCTACTCGGAGGTTACAACACCACAGCGAGATTACGCTCGCGGAAGGAGAAGCCAACCATGGCAAATGAACAAAAACAACGAATTCGGATTCGTCTAAAGGCATATGATCACAAAGTGATTGATCAGAGTGCAAAGAAAATTATCGAAACAGCACTTCGAAATGGCGCAACGGTGTCAGGCCCAATCCCACTACCAACACGAATGACAAGCTTTTCGGTTATCAAGAGTCCTCACGTCTACAAAAAAGGCGGAGAAGCCTTTGAAATGCGCGTGCACAAGCGTTTGATCGATATCAGCAACCCAACCCCGAAAACTATAGATTCATTGATGAACCTTAGTCTTCCTGCAGGCTGTGATGCTGAAATCAAAATGTAGTAATCTTTTTACTGATAATTACTTTCTCACTCGTCTTTAGAGGATATAGTTCGTTGTTCATGAGTAAACGCGCAATGGATATATTAAAGAATGAAAGAAAGTATATATGAGTATAAAAATAATTCCACCAAGCCTCAATGCTATTCGTAGCTTAATAGTTCAAAACAAAAGAATATTTCTGACTGATACAGTAATCATGGTAATTGCTAACGTATTAGTTGCAGTTCAGCCAATAGTTATGGGCGCGCTAATCGGAGTAGTCGCGAGCGGACAGAATTATGAACAAATTGGATGGTTGGGGTTTATATTTGTGCTGCTCGGTGCAGTACATGCAGTGTTTTGGAATATAATTGGTGATAACTATCATATCCACAAAGTTCTTCCACTAGTCTATAAATTTAGAAATATCTGCTTTGAGCAAGCCTGGAGCTATGAGTATAAGGACTACGTCACGAAGCCAAGCAGTAAAATCGCTGCTTCTGTTAACAAGATATACGAGGTTTTCGATCAACTATACGAACAATATCATTTTAATTTTATATCAATCACAACTGCGTATCTAGTATTTATAGCCACAAGTTTTAGCCTTATCTGGCAAAATGCAGTTACCTATGTACTATTTATCTTAATAATGGGTTATATATTAGTCAAAAGACTCAAGCTAATTGATAAGGAGAATCAAATTTTTGCAGATGAATATGCAACTGCTAACGGAGTTACATTTGATTCATACTCGAACTACACTAACGTTTTATCTTTCGGAGCTAAGTCTAAAGAAGTGGTCTCCTATCGAAAGAGAATTGCCGGATTGACAAAAGCTAGAATAAGAGCCGGCAAGGCAATGGTAAATTTTTGGATCATGGCGGCGATTGGTGTCCGTTGGATTCTATGGACAATAATACTTGTGACGAATATTGTCTTACTTAAACGTGGTGATATTTCTGTTACTAATTTCACTATTTCGCTGACTATTTTAGTTGCATTTACAAGTTTATACTGGGAGTTTGCTTGGATGATACAAGAAAGTACGCGAAAATTTGCAACATATAAACAAAACTACAGTTATCTTTTTGGCAACGATGATATTGTTGCAAGTTTTTATGACCAAGAAAAAGCGATTCAAAAGAACAGACCTCCGTTGTTTAGCAAAAAGATTGAACTGAGAAACTTATCGTTTGCCTATCCAGACCGTTTAGATGAAGATGTTTTGAAAGACCTCAATCTTGCGATTAATAAAAATGAGAAAATTGGCATCGTTGGCAAAAGTGGTGGTGGGAAATCAACGCTAGTTAAGCTGTTGCTCGGGTTTTACGATTTTAACAAAGGGGGAGTAGTAATTGATGGAAAATCTGTTAGTAAAGAAGAGTTATCTTTACTAAATGCCTACGTTCCGCAAGATACTTCATTATTTCAACAGAGTATTCGCTACAATATTGCTTATGCTAGTCCAGGCGAGGTTGCAGACGACGAAGTTGTCGAAGCTGCTGAGAACGCTCACGCACATGACTTCATCATGAACTTGAAGGATGGATACGATACCTTGGTCGGAGAGCGTGGAATCAAATTGAGCCTAGGGCAACGGCAACGAATTGCTATCGCACGCGCATTTCTTAAGGACTCTGAGCTATTAATACTTGATGAAGCAACATCGAGCCTCGATAGTAAAACCGAGGCAGATATTCAGCAGGCGCTCGAAAAGCTTTGGCAAAATAAGACGGTGATAGCAATTGCT
>CAZUNB010000061.1:0-3011 GCA_964622235.1 uncultured Candidatus Saccharibacteria bacterium
TTCTCACTGATTATTGCTAGCCGTTGATCGCAGTTAAGACCTAGCTTAGTTGATTGTAAATTATTTAGTTGGCTATCTTTTATATTCAAGAGTTGGAATAGCTCATTTAGCATTGGGTTGTCTTGAGTGGACTGCGTAATAATTCGGCCATTAATTTTATCATCAGCAGATAATACTGGCACTAACGTATCACTGGTGTAGCTACTGATAACATTTCGCTGTTGCAGAAGTGCGTAACTTATAAGGGCAAACACTATTAAAAAGACAATAATAGCTATTTTTCGAAGATTGACTAGGATTCTGGCAGTACGCAGGCGAGTATTGAGCTGTTTTAGCTCACTTGGATTCATACGTAAATACTTTTCAAACTCTGATATATTCATCCCACATCTTTTCTTTAAGAGTATTTAAGCATAAAAATCATAAGATAACTAGAGAACCGTTGCAGATTAGGATCTGAACACGTATAATATTCACATCAGCAAAAAGACAATGATACAAGTCTCGTGTGTTGTCAGCAGACGGAGGAAATTTTGGGGAAAACAGATAAAAAACAGACGTACGATGCTGCGCAGATTCAAGTCCTAGAAGGACTAGAGCCTGTCCGTAAGCGTCCTGGAATGTATATCGGTGGCACCGGTGTCGAAGGCCTACACCATCTTGTTTGGGAAATAATCGATAATGGTATCGATGAAGCGCTGGCAGGCTACGCGACAGAAGTTAGTGTTAAACTCCATAAAGATGGCGGAATTTCAGTAGTCGACGACGGACGAGGTATTCCTACCGATATTCACCCAAAAACTGGTAAAAGTACGGTTGAAACTGTTCTAACGGTACTCCACGCTGGTGGTAAATTTGGTGGAGACGAGAGTGGCTACAAAGTTTCTGGTGGTTTGCACGGCGTTGGTTCTAGCGTCGTTAATGCTTTATCATCAAAATTTATTATCGATGTGTATCGAGACGGTAAAATATACGAGCAGAAATATGAGCGTGGTATTCCGACGACTGAACTAGAAGTAGTTGGTGAAAGCTCAAGCAATGGTACGAAAATTCTGTTCTACCCAGATGAGACTATCTTCGAAACAGTTGAGATTGATTATTCGACGGTGCTCGATCGTTTGCGTCATGCTTCATATTTAACCAAAGGTATCAAAACAACTGTTGAGAACGAAAAAACTGGTGAAGTCTATAGCTTTTATTTCGAGGGAGGAATTAAATCTTACGTAAAACACTTGAATAAAGGTAAAGATGTCATCGGTGATGATATTTTTTATGTTGAAAAGAATGTCGAAGAATCGGTAGTCGAGGTGGCGTTGCAGTACTCTGATTCGTACAACGAAGTAGTAAAATCATTTGCAAATAATGTCCTAAACCCTGATGGTGGTACTCATTTGACCGGTTTTCGAGCTGCACTTACTCGTGTTATTAATGATTATGCTCGTAAAAATGGTTTATTGAAGGAAAAAGACGAGAACCTAACTGGTGAAGACGCAAGAGAAGGTTTGACGGCAATTATCTTGGTAAAGTTACCTGATCCTCAGTTTGAAGGTCAGACAAAGAATAAACTTGGTAACCCTGAGGTCCGTGGCTATGTTGAGCAGGTTATGAATGAATGGCTTGCATACTTTCTCGATGAAAATCCTAGTATTGCTAAAAAAATTATCGGTAAAGCACTGTTAAGCTCTCGTGCTCGAAAAGCAGCTCGGGCTGCCCGAGAAAATGTCATCCGAAAAGGCGTTCTTGAAGGTACGTCGTTGCCTGGTAAACTGGCCGACTGTTCAAGTAAGAATCCTGCCGACTCTGAACTCTACATCGTCGAGGGTGACTCCGCCGGTGGCTCAGCTAAAGTAGGGCGCGACAGTAAGACCCAGGCGATTCTACCACTCCGCGGTAAAGTCTTGAACGTTGAACGTGCGCGACTTGATAAGATGCTTGCAAATAATGAGATTACAAGTTTGATTAAAGCTATGGGTGTTGGTATCGATGAGCAATTCCATCTTGATGGCCTACGCTATGAGCGCATTATTATCATGACAGATGCTGATGTCGATGGTAGCCACATTCGAACTTTGCTACTGACGTTCTTTTTCCGTCATATGCAGTCGGTTGTTGAAGGTGGACACATCTATATCGCGCAACCACCACTTTTCAAAATAGCCAAAGGGAAAAGTGTTCAATATGCATACACTGACGAAGAGAAGGACAGGATTCTGCAGGACCTTGTCGAGAAAGCTCAGAAGAAAGCTGATGAAAAAGAGGCGGCGAACAAAGCATCAGATACTGGTGATCAAACAGAAGAAAGAACAGCTGCCTTTAGCGACGAAGAGAAGGACAAAATGAAACTAGCTGGTGTTAATATCAGTCGATACAAAGGTCTGGGTGAAATGGATGCTGATCAGCTTTGGGATACAACTATGAATCCAGAAAACAGGGTTTTATTGCAGGTTACACTTCAAGATACTGAAGCAGCTGACGCAGTCTTTAATAAGCTGATGGGGACTGAAGTAGAGCTGCGTAAAAACTTTATTCAAAGCCGAGCCAAGCAAGTAAGAGAACTGGATATTTAAGGAATTAAATTATGGATGATGAACAACAAGAGAATCAAATCAATGAGCAGATAATTCACAGTGATGCTGGGCGTTCAGTTATACCACGCCCAATAGTCCAAGAGATGGAAGAGAGTTACTTGCAATACTCGATGAGCGTAATTGTCTCGCGAGCCTTGCCTGATGTTCGAGACGGTCTGAAACCGGTACAGCGACGAATCCTCTACGTTATGGGTTTAAGCGGACTACGACCAACTGCTAGATATCGAAAATCAGCTACTGTCGTCGGTGACGTAATGGGTAGCTACCACCCACATGGTGATAGCTCAATCTATGACACGATGGTGAGAATGGCTCAAGAATTTTCAATGCGTTATCAGTTAGTTGATGGTCAGGGTAACTTTGGCTCGATGGACGGTGATCCACCAGCTGCCTACCGATACACAGAAGCTCGAATGACACGAC
>CAZUNB010000062.1:0-2574 GCA_964622235.1 uncultured Candidatus Saccharibacteria bacterium
AGAATGTTGACGTTCAGCGCCAAACCTTGGGTTTAAGAGTCTCGCAGATTAGAGCAAAATTAATCGAAGCTAAAATAGATGCCGGACAGATAGAAACGATTTTACCTGATGATTATGTGCGTGAAATTATTATCGAAGCCATAGAAACGAAAGTTGACGAAAAAAAAATTGCTCGGATTGTCAACTGGCTCGTTAGTGAGCTTCCAGGTGTTGTCGACCTCAGTGCTCAAACGTTAAATTTGCCTAACTTAGTAAGATTAAACGAGTTAGCCGAATTAGTAGATAATGGAAAAGTTTCATCGACTGGTGCCAAGAAAATACTAATTGCACTGACTAATGATGCCGGTATTTCAGCTCGAGAACTCGCAGAAGAGCTCGGTGTAATCCAAAATTCTGATAGTGGTGAGATAGAAGCAATGGTAGTCAATGTTATGCAGGATAATCCTAAAGTCGTCGCAGATATTAAATCTGGTCAAGAACGAGCAATTGGTTTTATTGTCGGTCAGATTATGAAGCAGAGCAAAGGCAAAGCCAATCCACAGGTGGTAAACAAGATTATCCATCAGCAATTAGAAGGCTCTGAATAAATATTTGCTATACTAGGGTTTGATATGAATAAACCAACCAAAGCAATCATTCCTGCAGCTGGTCTTGGAACGCGGTTTTTACCGCAAACCAAAGCAATGCCAAAAGAAATGCTACCTATCGTTGATAAACCTGTAATTCAGATTGTTGTTGAGGAATTAGTTGCAGCTGGTGTTACTGAGATAATCATAGTAACAGGCAGCCAAAAACGGGCCATTGAAGATCATTTTGATCGTGATGAAGGACTAGAGCAGGCATTGCGCGAAAAGGGAAAGTTTGAAGAGGCTAAAGAGGTTCAGCAAATTGCCGAACTTGCCAACATTGTTTATGTACGTCAAAAACGGAAGCCTGGTGAACCGCATGGAAATGCTTTACCAATCCGAAATGCGATGCACTTACTTGGAGATGAGCCTTTTTACGTAGTGTACCCAGATGATTTCTTTCTTTACGACGGAAAATCCAGTATTGAGCAATTATTAGAAAGTTATGAAAAGACTAATAAATCGACTATGCAAGCCATAGAGGTGGCTGAATCAGCTGTTACAAGATATGGCATTATCGATCCAGATGGCTATCAAGAAAGTAATAGTCTAAGAGTCAGGGGAGTAGTTGAAAAACCGACTGTTGAGACTGCTCCTTCACGAATTGCCAGCGTTAGTGGCTATTTATTAACACCAGATATTCTGCCAATCATAACCAATCTACAGCCTGGCAATGGCGGAGAAATTGGGATTGCTGATGCGGTCGATCAGCTCGCCAAGCAAGATGAGGTATATGCAGTAATTATTGAAGGCACGTATCATGACGCAGGCAATAAACTGAGCTATATGGAAGCACTTGTTGACGCTGGACTTCGCGACAAAGAAATGTCTGCCGATTTTGAGCAATACTTGCGGACGCGCTTGAGTTAATCTACTGATTACTGTATAATCATTTGAATGGAAGCACAGGAAACTCTTGTAATAATATTATCAGTAGCATTAGCATTTTTTCTTATTTTGTCGATTGTTGCTGTTTTGCTAGTCATAAAAGTCCTCAACAGTGTACGTAAAGTTAGCGACTCAGCTGAGAGTATCGTTGAGTCAATGTCTGAAGGCGTTGATACGCTAGCCTCAACCATGAAACGCAATTCGACCGCCGCTTTTATCGCTGGAACGATTCTACATTTTGTCGGTAACGATAAAAGGAAGAAACGCAAAAAATAACGTAAGGAGATTATGTATGTCAAAAAAAGTAGCTAAAGCAGGATTTTTCGGAGCAGTACTTGGGGCACTAGCTGGTGTGTTTGTGCTCGCGCCAAAAGGTGCTAAAGAAAACCGTGAAGATGCAAAAAAAGCAGCTGAAAAAAGTATGAGTCAAGTTGAGAAGAAACTTAAAGAGGCCTACGGCGAACTAAGTGACAAGATTGATATTGCAACCGAGAAAGCAAAGTCTCTAACTGGTAAGGCAAAAGAAGAGAGTGAGACCGTTGTTGAGCAAGCGCAAGCAGTCAAAGATCGAATTAAACAAATGATTGCTGATGTTGTCGATGGCTCAAAAGATGTCAGCAAAGATCTTGATAGAGTTCTCAATGAAGGTAAAAAAGTTGCTGAGAAGCTAAAAAAAGAAGCTAAAAAAGACTAATTTTTTAAGTCATTACGTTGTGACAAAAAAGAAACAAATCACCGAGAAAGAACAGAAGCGAATCGAGCAATCGGTTGGTAGCTTGAGACCAATTGAGTACGAAAAAATTGGCCGCATGATGGAGATGATCGTAGCAACAGGTTACAGCAATCGTCTTCGACTTTTCACTGTTTCATTAATCCGAGGACTTGGTAGTGGTTTTGGTGTAGTGCTTGGCGGTACTATTTTAGTGGCATCGCTGTTATATATTCTTAACTTTTTCGAAGAAGTTCCATTAGTTGGAGATTTGGCCGCTAAGTTGATGAGAGCCTTACCTAACAAATGAAAGCTGGCGTCCGATTGCGCTGGCAAGTGTATATTCTGGGT
>CAZUNB010000063.1:0-2393 GCA_964622235.1 uncultured Candidatus Saccharibacteria bacterium
ATGCTCCATTGGTGAAATCTTGACCACTTCACCACCCTTTTCATCAATAATCGAAGTCAGTGTCTTTGTCCACGGTGTTGCATGAAGTTCGTGAAAAACCCATTGGCGACTCTTTAGATCACCACCTGTACTTTGTGGACCAAATAACGGATGACTAGCAATTAATCCGACATCTTTTGAAAAGGTTCGTAGCATAATCTCACTAGGGCGCTCTTTGACCGATAGGACATCGATTATTGCTGCTCCAGGTTGCACGATTGACGCTAACTGCTGGCAAACAATTTCAAAATCAGAAAATGGGACTGCTAACCAAATCAAATCTGCTTTAGCTGCCATCTCTAGATTAACTCGAGTTATCTTTGAGCCTTCGAACTGGCTATCATTAGGATCAACTGCAACGACTGACTGAAATCCAAAACTTTCGAGTACATGCGCCAACAACTGGCCAAATGGCCCAAAGCCAACTATCGAAGTAGTTGATTTTCTTGGGTTAGGAAGTTGTTCACTCATGAGTTTTAAATTTTCGTTAACCAGCTGTCGCTTAATGTGTGTTCACCACGAACTATTGCTTCATAGCTGTCACTAATTCGTTTGGTTATCGCCCCTGGTTCTTGGCTGATTTCGCGTCGATCAATTCCCGCCACCCATGAAACTTTCGCGGCAGTACCTGTCACAAAAGCTTCTTCGGCAGTATACAATTGACTGCGACGAATTGTACCTTCGTACATAGGTATTTTGTGCAACTTTGCTAACTCGACTACGCTGCGACGAGTTATGCCTTCAAGCAAATCACCCCCAAGTCCTGGCGTCAGAAGCTTGCCGTGACGGACCATAAATAAATTCATAACAGCGCCTTCACCAACGTCTCCTTTGTGATCAAGCATAATCGCGCTATCAAAGCCATTTGATTGCGCTTCTTCGATAGCTAATGCTGCGTTTATGTATGCACCCGAAGCCTTAGCCTTGGCTGGGATAGCATTGTCGGGCACACGTATCCAGCTACTGGTAGCAAGCTGCAATCCTTTACTACCTTCAAGGTAATCCTTTAAGTGCATTGCATAGACTGCTAGCTGGTAATCGCCGGTAATTTTTGGTCCAAGTTCTATGTCGGAGCGATATATAAACGGTCGAATATAAATATCTTGGCTCGGACTATTAGCTTTGACGGTGTCGCTAATAATCTGTGCTAATTTTTCAGGAGTTTTTTTATATGGAAATCCGAGAATCTTAACACTTTCAGCCATTCGCTGGGCATGATCAGCAAGTCGTAGAATTGCCATAGAACCATCAGATTGCCTGTAACCACGAAGCCCAGCAAACGTAGCAATCGCATATTGTAGCCCAGCTGTAGCAATCGGCACATTAGCATCTTTGAAGTCGATAATTTCGCCTTCAAAATAAGCTTTTTCTAAATAATCATTATGTATCATTTTCGTAACTCCTCAATTTCTGCTTCAATCGCCATCTCGTGTAACGTATCCCAAATTGTATCAATTCGTCGAATAGAAAGTTTGTTTTTAGCGGCTAACTGACGCTGCCTTTGCATAACCATCTTCCAACGAGACAGATTCTTAATCGGTAATTTATGCTTGTGCTTAATAACTGCCACTTTTTTGACTGCCTTTTGTCGCTTCACTAAAAGATCCATCAACGTTGTATCAATCTGATCAATCTCATGACGTAAATCAGCTAGTTCTTTTGGTTCTCTCATACTACCAATGATAGCACAAACCCTCTCAACTTTATGATGTAGTAGCTAAAGTTTTCGAGCGTTTTGCTGTAAAAGAGCATCGAGTAGAACAATCGCCATCATGGCTTCAACAATCGGTACGGCTCTCGGTAATACAGCTGGATCGTGACGACCCTTAAGGTTTTCGAGAGTAACTTCATTACCGTTGCTGTCGACGGTTTTTTGAGTCTTCAAAACTGTTGATGTTGGCTTGAAGGCAATATTACAAACGATTGGCTCGCCGTTACTAATGCCACCTTGAACACCACCTGAGCGATTAGTCTTGGTGCCAATCTTACCATCCTTACTGACAAATTCATCATTATGCTCAAGCCCCGTCATGCGAGTACCTGAAAAACCGCTGCCAATCTCAAAACCTTTAGTGGCATTGATTGATAGCATCGCTTTAGCAAGCTCAGCTTCAAGCCGATCATAAACGGGCTCACCTAAACCAGTAGGGACATTTCGAGCTACAGCAGTAATCACACCACCAACAGAGTTTCCATCTTGTTTCATCTGCTTGACTAGTTCAATCATCTTTTCGGCTGCAGTAGGGTCTGCGCAACGAACAATATTGGCCTCAACCTCATCACGGGTAAAAGAATTAACGTCAAGCTCTGCTTTAATTTTATGTATTTGTTTGACGCTAGCGACAATTTCAATG
>CAZUNB010000064.1:0-2342 GCA_964622235.1 uncultured Candidatus Saccharibacteria bacterium
TATTTTTTTGAATGGATTTCATGAAATTTTTAACTTTATGCAACAACAAAAAATGGGAGGGATGGAGATTTATAATACACAAAAAATTTTTAAGAAATCATAAAATTCTATATTGGGTATAAGTCTTCTTAAAAATTCGCAAGTTTAGGTGCTGAATCAATAATATCTTCCGTAATATCAATATAGTTAGCCGTGATTATCTCGGAGTCTTTTATTCGTTCTATGAGCATAGCTTTATCGGGAACGTCATTGAATATTGTTGCGCCTAAATTTTTTAGTTTTTTCTTAGCACTATCTTCAATGTCGATGTAGTCGGGCAATACAATATTCATAATTAGAGTATAACAAAAAAAGAGACCTACTCGGCCTCTCAAATCAAGCATAAGCTTGATGGTGCAAGATAGTTGACGCATTTCAAACAGCGGCTATTAATGCTTCCGATGATTATAAACTCGAGCAGCTTGCAAAAGACTTCAGTCTTTCAGGCTCACTTTTAGGCGAATATTAAATCAGCTAAGTCTACTCTCAAAGAGTTCACTGATTTTCTATCGACATGTCTTTTCGGATATTGCGAGTTAGACAGGAGCACCATAGCTTTATTATTGGAGACGTCAATCAGCATTAGGCATCCAGTAAACCCAGTTTTGCCGAACATTTTGTTATTTGAGTGTTTACCCATAAATCTAGGCTGATTAAGCTCCCAACCCAGGGAAGCTGATTCGCCAATTTCTTCAAGGTAGTTACGTTGAAAAGCTTCGATGGTTTGATGAGTAAAAATACGACTACCATCGGCAGCTAGCCCATCATTTATTATCATTTCGCAGAAGCTAAGCAGGTCGCTGGCAGTTGAAAACACGCCAGCATTACCTGAAATCATGTTTGTATTTGTGTTCAGAGTATATGCTATTTCATCATGCACAATCTTTCGCACTTCTCCCCGATGGTCAATTTCAGTGGGAGCAACCATAGTCTCATCTAACTTTGTCGCATCAAAAGTTGTTTGACGCATGTTGAGTGGAAGAAATAGCTTATCTTTTGCAATTTTATCTAGACTCTTATCATAAAGTCGTTCAAGAATAATACCGAGAATTACTGCAGGGGTATTTGTGTAGTGGTAAATTTCGCCTGGTTTGGCCTGTAGCGGAAGAGTGTAAATTGCTTTTAACACAGCGTCTGCTCCATCATAAGCATATTGAGATAAACCTGTCGGTAAATCCCAGATTGCTGTGTAAGTCAGTAGGTCTTTAAGTCTAATAAGTTCATGGTATTTACCTACCAGCTCAGGAACAAAATCGGTTGCCTTTGTGTCTAGGCTCAACTTTCCTTCCTGTAAGGCAATGTGTATCAGGCTAGAGAGAGGAACTGATTTAGTCACAGATGCAACATCGTATACTGTGCTCTCGGAGACTTCTATAGATTCATCGTCGTAAGTTAGTCTTCCAGAAGCAATAACTGAACCAATCCCATTACTAATAAAACCCACAACCGCACCTGGCGTGACCTTGTTAGTTCTGGCATTTTCAAGAATTGATAGAATATCTGTTTTCATACTTAAGACTATTGTAACCCGAAAAGAGTCGAAAACGGCTCATTTGTTAGAAACTATACTGTTTGAAAAACGTTTGGGTAGTCGTGGTGCGAGGTAGTTGACTCATTTCTAACGGCTGCTATTGATGCGTCCGATGATTATAAACTGATACATCTAGCTGAAGAATTTAAACTATCGGGGAAATTGCTTGACAACTAAAAGTCCTCGCTTTTATCAATCGTTATTCTCAACTTACCTTCACTCTCATCGATAATAATTCTGTTTATAATTTCGCTTTGTAGATGTTCGGGTAATTCTTGCTATTGCCACTGAAGCGTCAAAGCACTTTGTTATATATCATCTCGTTGACTGCTTACAGCTACTATCTTATTTTCTTTTTAGGCTTGTTTAAAATCCATGATAATCCTAAAGCGAATAGCAGGGACTGCGCAATCATTTCAGGTTGCGTTAACAAGAATGATTTCAGGCTTATTAGCTCTGGCTTCATATACACTAGCCCTTCAATATTGCTCGGGCTTGGAGCAGCTGCGGCAAAGTGAGTTAGTATAAAAATCACGAGGAAGAATAAACCAACTCTCTTTTTAAATGACATGTCTTTTAGAGCGGTCCTAAAGAATGAGATTACCGTAGAGATGAGTAAACCCCGTAATAAAAGCCCAGGTAGTAGCCACAGATTAACGTGTGCCCATTCGTATACATTCGCTTCGTTACGCATAAAAGCTGTGAAAATAGGCTCTTCACCAATATAGAACTGCTTCGTTATCAGTTGGTAAGCAATACCGCCAACCACCAG
>CAZUNB010000065.1:0-2266 GCA_964622235.1 uncultured Candidatus Saccharibacteria bacterium
CCAGAAGATTTGTGATCGAGCCGCCTTTATCCGTCAGGGCAAGCTAATTGCTATCGAAGATATTAAGAATGCAAAATCACTAAATTTACGCCGTTACCAAGCAACCTTCAGCTCAGAACCAGACAGAACAAATTTTGATAAGCTTGCTAGCGTTAAAGACATAGAGATTAGTGACAACGAGTTGACGGCAACAATTACTGGTAGTGTCACAGAGTTTATTAACGAGCTTGCTAAGCACAAACCGATTGATCTAGACGAGCAAGAAACAGATATAGAAGATCTGTTTATGCATTATTACAAGAAAGATAAAGATGCATAAGACAATTTTTGGAAAAGCCGTTTGGGATCGCAAGATTAGCTTCGCTGTAACTTGTTTAGTTATGTTTGTTTTCGCCTTAATGTTCGCTGCCTTGCATGTTGATTCTGCCAGTAAAATCACGCTCTTAGCAGATTCTTACCCTGAAGCGCTTAGTGCAGTATTTGGTGATATTGCTGCCGGTGCCAGCCCAGAAGGCTTTTTGAACCTGGAGCTTTACTCTTTATTTTTACCTTTTACTTTGGCCATAACTGGCATAATTTTTGCCGTAAATGCCATAGGTAAGGAGGAGGAATCTGGAACGCTCGAACTGCTTTTGGCGAGTCCTGTAACTCGTAGCAGAATAATCATAGAAAAGTTAGCAGCAATCAAGTTAACTCTACTAGTAATCTCATTCTCGGCGTGGTTTGGCGTGTTAGTTGGCAAGAACCTATTTGTCTTTGATGCCAATTTACTCCAGGTAGCATTGGCGTCACTTTCTGTTTATCTGCTCGGATTAGTATACGCGATGGTCGCGTTCGCTGGGCAGTCGGTAACCGGTAAGCGTAGCGTCGGTATCGGTCTTGGTTCCGGGCTACTAGCGCTGACGTACTTTGCTGATATTGTCTCTAAACTTGTTGATAAGCTAGATAATTTCAAATATATATCACCCTTTTACTATATGGACATGGAGAGAGTTATAAATGGCGATGGAAAGATAATTAACTTTGTAATTTTGGCTGGCCTATCCTTTACGTTCTACATGATAGCTCACATAGCATTCATCAACCGAGACACAGGTGTCTGAAAATATTACCTGAATCGAATTTTGAATAAATTTTGATACAGATTAATTAACAAAATAATTACTTTAATTTATCTTCAGGCTCCGAGCCAGGTGCAAGAAAACCCCTAGAAAAAGTATATTTTGCTTTGGTGGTTTTGTGAATTGCCGTTACGAGTCCTTGTGTGAATATTACTTTTCTAGAGCTTCTCAAAAAATAAAAAATAGCAGTAGTATTTTTCGATTTTGGCGTATTTTGGAAATTTCATAAAACTGGCATAAGTGTATAAGGGAAATAGCGCGCTTAACGAAGACTCCAGTTAAATAATATAATTAGAATTGTCCAAGCTTTAGTATGGTCTAGAAAGATACGACATACCAATAAGTTATAGAGACGTTAAACATTGATATATTTAAATATATCTATATAATAGAAAATATGGATGATTTGAAAAAAGTAGAAATATTAAAAAGCTTGGCCGACGGAACGCGACTTTCCGTAGTTCGTAAACTTGCTCATGATGGCTGTGAAATGCTAGGAAGTGATTTGGTCGGCGGCTGCAGTCAAGTATTAAAACTATCTCAGCCTACACTTAGTCATCACTTGAATAGGCTTGTGAGGTCTGGAGTACTCCAAGCTAGAAAAGTCGGTACAGAAAAACACTATTGTTTAAATACCGAACTTCTTTTATCAATTGGTGTTGATCCGCAAAAAATTTAAAGGAGCTACTATGACAAAAACAAAACCATCAAAAATATTATTTGGACTTGATTCATTTGGTGATATTCCACAGGATGAAAATAGAAAACTAATGACCCACGCTGCGGCTATCCGGCAGGTTGTCGAGGAGGCAGTTCTTGCTGACAAGCTCGGCGTTGATGTTATCGCGCTTGGTGAGCACCATCGAGAAGATTTTTCGATTAGTAGCCCCGAGACAGTTTTGGCTGGTATCGCTACGAGAACTAAAAATATTAAATTAGCCTCGGGCGTGACAGTGCTTAGCTCGGATGATCCGGTTCGGGTTTTTGAGCGTTTCGCCACAGTTGATGCCCTGTCTAATAGCAGAGCCCAAGTTATCCTGGGTCGCGGCTCGTTCACGGAATCCTTCCCGCTTTTTGGTTATGATATGCAGAATTATGAAACTTTGTTTGAAGATGAACAATTCTTAGCCCGTAAAGCCGACAGC
>CAZUNB010000066.1:0-1570 GCA_964622235.1 uncultured Candidatus Saccharibacteria bacterium
TGATACTCGTTTTGTATAATTATATACGTTTAAAAATCTTATCGTATAGAAGCTTAGTAAGCTTTTTTCGCGCCGTCTTCCATTGCTTTTTCAGCATTAACTTTAGACATCATTGCGCAAACAGTTGTTCCACATTTCGCGTGCTTGCCTTTAGCCATGAAGCCACCTTTTTTAGTTTGGTGAATTTCTGGTGCTGTTAACTCAACGCCTTTTTCTTTACACTTAACACAGTAACCTGTAACCATTTATAACTCCTTTTAACTCATTCCTTATTTTGTACATTTTTCATTATAGCGTCTTTTTATGATATTCACTACCCTTAAGTCACAAAAACAAAAACTAAAGTGGCAAACTTCGAAGATGAGCTAATTATCGTATAGAGGTCGACCTAGGATGAAAAGCTAAGTTTGAATCGTTTTTGCAAGTATAAACAAATATTGTTCACTCTTTATTTCAGTTATACGAGAATAATAATGTTTACACTCTCGAAAATAGCATACTTTACAAATTACCAACTATAAAAAATGACACCGAAGTGTCTTTGAATTCCAAAATGGTGCAAGATAGTTGACTCATTTCAAACAGCCGCTTTAGAAGAATTCGACAACCCCAGACTGAAAGAATTAGTTAAACTATTTAATTTGTCTGGATCTATGTTACTTTGAAAAGTGTCTATTTCCCAATAGAAGTTTGACCCTAGCGTTGTCTGTACTTCATAGGATAAAATCACGTAAAAAATATTTACAAACAAGAGAATTGATTACTCGTACTCGCTTTTATTGCAGTAACACCATATTTTTTTTCAGAACCGGTCCATACAGTCTTGCCTTCCTGTCTAAATTGCTGGCTCGGTCTGCCGCCATATTCCACAGAAGTTCTAGCCCAAATTCCTGGTAAAGATGAATCTTCCAACAGAGCTTCTATAGCCATAAGTTCAGCTGCTGAGGCTCCGCCAGGCCTAAAGGTAGGTTCAGTTAAAATTAATCTATCAGTGGTGTCTCCCGCTCCCGCTCCATAAAGATAATTAAAATTCATTCGACCAGCTTTTTCTACTAACATGTCTCTAGACGCTTGCGTCACCACGTTCGCAACCTCTGCTAAATTACCTGGAATATTCGCTACATTCTCAGGATGCTGCCGACCTCTTGTCAAACGCAAAACTGTACCTCCGTATTGTCCATTTTCGCCTTTAACTTGCCAGCCTACATAGGTGTAGTGCTCTTCAGAAACAACCAACTCTCCTGTCGACAAAGCAAACGGTAGATCGGAACTCGATGGTAGAACCTCTTCTTCTATTACTAAACCATACTGCTGAATATGGTCACCCTCAACACGGCTTTTAATCCAATCTTGTAGCGATGAGGGCTTACCACTATCAATTATTTTTTGATTATCAACACCAGAGCCAAGAGGTAATTTTATTCTTACTCCACTGCCTCTTTTTTTCATAAAATCAATTGCATCCACAGCATCGTCTATCCCAAAAACCACAAAACCCATCGGCTTTACACCTAATTCATCAATCCTCGAAGAAAAAGCGTCATCATAAGAACTAGGCAAACCCTCATCA
>CAZUNB010000066.1:1580-2221 GCA_964622235.1 uncultured Candidatus Saccharibacteria bacterium
AAACGGTGTATGACATATTGATTTTGTTCCTTTCAACCGATCAACCACTGCACCATATATTCCAGAGTCTCCCTCAACTCTATTTGCTATCGGTTCACTGGGATCAACTGAATCGTATGGCATCAGAGTCATATCAATGCCAGGTTGGCCAGCATTCGGATACTCTATACCGTCGACATATTTTCCTCCAATAATTGTTGCAAGATGTGCGGCCAAATAAGATGCCCTGTCTTCGACTACAGAAACCCTCGCCCACTCTTCTGGCTGGTAAGTATATACTTCTCTCATGAGAAAAATCATATCATATTTTTGCAGCTCAGTAAAAGATACATTTTTTATCACTGCACAATCAAGCAGAGATTTGCCTGGTTACTACAACAATATTAACGAAAAAGCTGTCGAAAGATACGTCCCACTTCATACTCTATCTGTATTAAAAAATGAGACTACAATAGTCTCATTTTAAACATAAGCTTAATGGTGCAGCATAGTTGACGTATTTCAAACTACTGCAATGCTTGCTCAAAATGATTATAAGCTTAAAAATCTTGTGGATGTGTTCGATCTATCGGGTGAGTTACTTGATTAATCATTAATGGCTTCGCACGTATTCTAACGCAAGAATTATTACTATATAGTGG
>CAZUNB010000067.1:0-2147 GCA_964622235.1 uncultured Candidatus Saccharibacteria bacterium
GACGGAAGGCGATTATCTCTGCTGTGTTTCTATGATTAGTAACTTGGCGATAATCAACAGTGCTACTTTCGAATGTCCACTGTTTCGGCGCAACCGCCTGCGGGATAAACAGCATGTTCATTTTCGGTTTTAGCTCTGAGAAGTATTCATCGACAAGTTCGGATTGGTCTGAATCCCCACCACCCGCTAATATTATTTTACTCATACTTAAATAATACCACTTGAGTGTAGTTCATTATTGATGACGGATACGTAGCTCCTAGCTGAGGGTAATAGTTTGCTTCGGTTTATCAGGGAAGTTCTTGCTGTCGTACAGAGTAATTTTCGTTGGAGAGACTTTATGCATCGAGACAGGAATATTGCCATCCAAAGTTTTTTCGATGAGTGAGCGGTCTTTGCCGAGTTTGGCGCAGTAACCATCTGCAATTGTCTCAATCTCTTCAGGGGTAGCTACCGCACATTTCCCTTCAACACTAATCGCAGCAACCCATTGCTCGGTATCGCTACCTTCAAAGACAAGGATTCCTGCACAAACCTGAGGATTCTCCAAGAGTTCGAGAGAGTGGCGACTTGCGTCACCACTTGCAAAGTATATATTCATTTCAGAATCAGAATAATAATGAAGGCTGATGCAGTAAGGCTGATTGTTTTGAGAAGTTGCCAATTGTAAGACAGGTTTTTCATCTAGATAGGTTTTTGTTACTTTTCGTACTTCATCTTTGCTGTAATCACTCATAGTTATAGTTATTTCCTTTTGTTATGTTTTCTCAATCATAACTATACGAGCCATATGGTGATAAAACAATCCTTTTGGCTCCTAGTAAAATTTAAAACTACGCATCTTAATAAAATATATCATTTTTAAAATTAAAATAAATTTGACAAATTAAGATATAAAGTTATATTATACATTTTATGAGAGATGAATAATCATACGAACAGTTTGAGGCTGGTGACCCATTCTTAGGTCCAGGTATCGATATAACGGGTGAATTTGGGGAGCCACAGCAGAGAGCTGTGACGTCAACGGGGTATGTTATTTATGCTGGCGACAGAGATAGACCAGGTGAGCAGCTTGATGCAATCGTAGATCAAGTCCTAGATGCTGCTCCACCATTGAGCAGTCATTATTTTGGCAGAGATGTGAGGAGACTTGAAGGTGGTGAAGCAAAGGATTTAGTGAGGGGTTATCTGGACAGGGCGTTAAGTGGCTCTAATGATGTGGCTAGATTTAGTCTCGAGCAAGAATTACTAAGGGCCGGTGACAGAAATGCTCTCGATCACCAAGGAGCTGTTACCTTGAGGCGAATTGCATCTGACGCAATCGTTGCAGAGGTTCCAGACAAACATCTAATTGGTGCCGAAACGGTGGTTTACGGTAACCAAAGACTGACAGCAGAGCTGAGACATGTCGAAAGACGGCTAGGACTAGGAAGGCAAGTCACAGGTGTCGCCACCAGAAGACTATTTGACACATACCCTTTACGAATGTCCGATGGAGTTGGGAGATACTTTCTTTTTCCAGCTAGTGTTGTGGATGGTAATGATAAGGTGGATATTTTTGCGCTCGACCGCGATCGTGGATTAGGGCCTAAGATTATGAATGATTCTTGGATAAAGCCATTTTCATATCCGTATGAGCATAGATTTCGGTATAATACAGGAAGTGGCGATGTGGTTGTTGGGGGGTATACTGTGGTTGCTGACGAAGTAAGAAAAAAGAGATTTTCGAGGGACCCTGAGCACTACAGAGATTCAGTTCAGACGGATATCAACGATATTAATGGGCTGTTGCAGGGTGATGTTGGCTCTGATCGTAGAGCCAGGCTCCAAGAAGAGTTGTCTGCACTGGAAGGTGTTCTGAAATTAGGCGACACGGAACTTGCGAAGCAAATCGAATCTGACTTTAGCAATGACCCTGAAGAAAGAGAAAGCGACAGGCAAAGAGGCGAAGCTGAAGAAGCTAAAAAGATCGATAGATTGCGAGAACTAGATGATGTAAGCGTTGTGGAGATTCCATATGCAAATCACCCCAGATTGATTAGTATTACAGCAGCATTCCACGAAGGGCTTGTGGCGGTTGTGAGGGAAAGAGATGACACGGACAAATACAGCCCTGACAGCGGTAGTACTTATAGACAGTATTT
>CAZUNB010000068.1:0-2124 GCA_964622235.1 uncultured Candidatus Saccharibacteria bacterium
ATATCCAGCGTCATTTAATCCAAAAATCCAGGCAATTCCGTCGCCAACTCGGGTCACAATTCCGTTCTTAGTCGCTTCGGGCGCATCGCGCAAATCATCAATTGCAGCCTTTAGTTCACTTGATAGGTCTTTCAGGGAAATATCTACTCCTGCCATCTTATACTCCTTTTAGTTGTCTAATTTTAGTTGCTACCGATGCATCATACTCGAAATTTGGTGCAGAGACTTTGAAGCCTCCAATTAGTTCCGGGTTGAGATAGGTTTCGAGTTGTACTGTTTTAGCTTCAGTCATTTTCTTTACAAGTTGCTCAATCTCAGCCAATTGTTTATCGGAAATCTTTCTAGCACTACCGACATCAGCAATCACGTGGTGATTCACCCGATCAATTTCATTACGGATTTCTTCAAGAATAAACTGCATGTCTTTAGTCTTTTTATTCATCATGAGAAGTGCGGCCAACTCTTTAACAGCTTGGGCTTCCTTTACTTCAGAGAGGCGAGCAACAAAACCGCGGGCAATTGCTTTGTTGGTCATTTGCTAGCGTCCTTGATAGCCGCATCGATCAGCGCACTATCAGATTTATCATCAATCTTTTCACGCAAAATTGCTTCAGTTGCATCAGCAACCAATGTCTTAACCTCTTTCTGCAAGTCTCGACGAGCATCAGCTACGTCTTGTTCTATTTTGTTATGAGCTTCTTGAACCATGCGAGTTGCATTTTCGACAGCTTTTTTACCACTATCAGTCACAAGTGTACGACCCTCATTCTTAGCACTAGTAATGATTTTGTCTGCCTCACGTCGAGATTCAGCCAACATCTCTTCATGTTGTTTCTGAGCATTTTTCAATGAGGCTTCTATCTGCTTGGCGTTTTCGAGACTCTCCTCGATCGTCTGGTGACGGTCGTCGAGAATGCCGACAACTTTCTTCAGTGCAAACTTTCGAAATAAAATAAATAGGACCACGAACGCACCGCCCTGAAGCAGTATTGCGATAGGATCGATACCAAAGGTAGCTAACCCACCGGCTTCCTCGGCTTTTTCGCCGTGTTGAGCTGCTTCAGATGCAAATTGTAAAAATTGTAACGGTACGTTCATGTTTTCTCCTATTATTCAGTACTAGCTGATTATTACACCAGCGATCAATGCGAACAGTGCAGTCGCTTCTACGAATGCAGCTAGGATCACGATTGAACCAGCAGCTTTACCAGCTTCTGGATTTCGTCCAAGTGCTTTCATGTAGTTAGCACCGATCATTCCAAGCGACAATGATGCGCAAGAAATCACGAGAGCTACTCCGAGCATTTTAAAACCGGCATCAGTCAGTTCGACCGCTGCTAGAGTTGTTAATAATGAAACCATATTTTCTCCTTCCCTAATTTGGTTACTTTTATTGGCTTCTTCACTTCTGCGCCTCACTAGCATGTAGTTCGGTGCTTGGGTGAACAAAATGTGATGGGTCGGTCTCTTTACCGATAATACTCTCTTCGTGCTCCTCATCGTGATGATGGGCAACAGCTAGGCCGAGATAGGTAGCTGACAAAACGGTGAAAATATATGCCTGAATATATGCAACTAACCCCTCAAACAGAAACAATATAAATAAGGTTAATGGTGTAGCGTTCCCGCTGATGAAAATAAAAACAGAGATAAGAATCTCACCGATAACTGTATTAAGAAATAGTCGAAGGCTAAGACTAATAATTCGTGTAAACTCCCCGAGAACCTCAAGGATTCCAACAAATAAATTAATTGGATTTTTCGGTTTGTCGCTGAAGAAATGCTGCATGTGACCTTTAAGACCTTGTTCACGAATTGATAGAACTTGTACTGCGACTATAGAAAAAATAGCCATTGCAATAACACCATTCAAATCGGCTGTAAAAGGACGAAAAGCAGGAAACTCTCCTGCTACGATGCCATGCCCGACAAACGGCATAAGCCCAGAAAGATTGCTGACCATGATGAAGATGAAATAAACAGAGAAAATTGGCGCAAATTTAACAGCCTGTTTGCGGTTGCTGTAGATTCCTTCGAGCATGTCTATAACAAATTCAACAGGGATTTCTAGAAGCTGAACAATACCTTTTTGTGGCTTGAAAGTAATTTTACGACCAATAAGCC
>CAZUNB010000069.1:0-2109 GCA_964622235.1 uncultured Candidatus Saccharibacteria bacterium
CATGAGGGTAAACGCCACGTGAAACTAGCCCGTCAATTCTATGTCATTCGATTTTTAAGCCATAGCTTGATTAGTTTTCTAGGGATTATGCTTGGAGTCTTTGGTTTCTATGCACTCCACAATCTTATCGGTTGGAAATTTAACGATTCATTCGTTGTTTCGTCTGCGTTCGCTTTCTTCGTCACTCTATTGTTACATTTTGCTCGCAATCGTGCCGATCAGCGACCGTTTGATGACATTCAAACTTGGCTTGATACCGAACGCAATCATCGTGATATTGATGAGCAAATAAGCGTACTAAATGCTAACAAATACGCATCACACTTCATTTCACAGTTTTCAGGAATACTCAACAACTCTTCCAGTAAAGATGTTGACGATCCGATCAAAATGTACGCCGCACAAACAAAGCTGCAAGCTGTGTTTGACAAATTATCTGTTGGAATTATGACGATTAGCTCAAACGGTAACATATCGAGTTGCAACCAAACGAGTGGTGAGATTTTAGGCTTTAGAGTATCGGAGCTTATCGGTAGCTCACTAACCGAAACACTTAGACTCAAACGCTACGGCTCACCGATTATTAAAACCTGGCAGGAAGCTAATCAAGCTAAAGTTAAAGCAGAGAAACACTGGCGCGACGTTGAATATCAGACACCTATAGGTGAGCAGAAATATTTTGAAATTTTCGCTGAATATAACCGTAGTGATAAAAACGGTAACGACACGGTATTAACGATTATTGATCGTTCAGGAGAACAGGACCAAGAAGATCAAAAGGTCGATTTCGTAGCGATTGTTGCCCACGAGCTACGCGCACCAATCACTGTTATTCGTGGCTACCTGCAAGTTTTCGAAGACGAAATTGCCGATAAACTAGACGAAGACCAGCGACAATTTTTGCGCAAGATGTATGTCAGCGCCGAGCAACTTGGAAGCTTTGTGAACAATATTCTGAACGCCGCCCGAGTTGATCGTGGTGAGCTAGTTGTCACGCAAACAAAAACTAATTGGCAAGATTTGGTCGCTACGGTAGCAGAAGAGCTGGCTGTTCGTGCCGAAGCTCACGGTAAAAAGCTTACTTACACTCTTCCAGACACTCAGCTACCACTAGTAGCGGTTGACAGCGCTATGATCGAGCACACGATAATCAATCTTGTCGATAATGCCATAAAGTACGGAGCTGAACACGATAATATAATGATTAATGTCAGCCTTGATGGAGACATGGTTCAGACGACAGTTACTGATCATGGGATTGGTATACCCGGCTCACTGGTCAGTAATATGTTCACAAAGTTCTACCGTAGCCATCGCAGTAAACGTCAGTTTGGCGGTAGCGGTCTCGGGCTATTTTTGAGCAAGACTATCGTTGATGCTCATGGAGGTAAGATATGGGTCAATAGCCAAGAGGATAAGGGAAGTACCTTCGGGTTTACTGTTCCAACATATAAAAAATTTGCAACTGACGCCCAAGCAGAAGATAATGATGGAGAGGTAATTCAAACTGGACATGGCTGGATCAAAAACCATTCTCTGTATAGAAGATGATCACTTTATAAGTGAGATGTATGAACGTGCATTAAAAAATGCAGGCTATATTGTCACGATTATTGATAGTGGGAAAGATGCAGTAGAAACTGCAGAAAAAGGTGATTTTGATCTAATATTGTTGGATTTATGGATTCCGGTAAAGAACGGCATCCAGGTTTTAAAAGAACTACGAGGCGAAGAAGGAAATGGCTTACCTAGAACAAAAATTGTCATTACAACCAACTACGCGCAGGATGATCATTCACGCGCAGCTTCAGCTGCACAGGCAGACGGATATTTCATTAAAGCAGAGATCACGCCAAAACAACTTGTCCAGACCGTCCAACGAATCATTGGTTCAGCAAAAAGTAAGTAGTTAGAGATGGACTCACTCGGCGATCTTCTTCATCGAAAAGCTAGCAAGCTTTCACTTAACCAAAAAAAATCAGACATTACATTAGCCCAAGAGGCAATCGAGAAAATTCTACCGAAACAACTCCACTTAAATCAAATAGCCGGCACTGGTAAACTAATCTTACTAGCTAATTCTGCAGGAGCTGCCACGCTTGCTCATTT
>CAZUNB010000070.1:0-2106 GCA_964622235.1 uncultured Candidatus Saccharibacteria bacterium
GTATTTAGCGGTTTTTCTTAATAGACAAATTACTACATTGATTCAGGTGCGTGGATGCCAAGTAGTTCAAGTGATTCAGCGATGACTTGCTTGTAACGCTTAACGATAGCTATACGAATTGCCTGTCTGGCAGAGCCAATGACCTTGTTGTTTTCGTAAAAACGATTGAAGACCTGTGAGGTTTCGTACAGATAGGTACAGATATGATGTGGCTCATAGCTCTGCATGGCGTGCTCGACAGTTTCAGCATATTGACTGAGTTGCTGTACCATCGTGCGCTCTGCTGACTCAAAATCATACGATTCGATCACTGAATCATCTTCAGCTTTACGAAGGATGCTAGAGGCTCTGGCGTGGGCATACATCAAATACGGACCACTATTGCCTTCTAATGAGACAGAATCTTCCGGATCATAAATGATATCACCACCAATACGCTGTTTCAACAAAGAATATTTTAGAGCACCAATCGCAAGCCATGCTGGCTGAGTTTCATTTTCACGGCTTGCTTGCGCGGCTTTTTCAGCAGAATCGATCATATCGACACCTCGCAGGACATTGCCTTTACGTGATGACATTTTCACGCCACCCTTCATTTTGATCATGCCGTGAGTCAAATGGGTTGTTCGGCCTTCAGTCTCAGGCAAGAGCTCTGCCAGCGCCGCCAAAACAACTTTCATATATTCGGTGATATCATTACCAGTGATGATGACATTCTGCTCATAGCTGTAGTCTTCCCATTTTCGATAGGTCAAACCGAGATCCTTGGCCTCGTAAGTTGGCAGACCTTGGCTGTTAAGAAAAACCCGGGTATGCAAGCCTTTATCTTCACCTTTGTAAACAATCGCTCCGTCAGACTCTTTAAAGATACCTTTTTCTAAGCCAGCTTTAACGGCAGCCAAACCAGGAGGAGTAGTAATGCTTTCTGGGTAGTATCGTTCAAAAGGCGTGACTTCAAGCCTGTCATAAAGCTTCTTAAAGCCATCATAGCTCCATTCGCGTGTCGTCCAGTAGATGAGGGCGAGATCAGAAGCTTTATCGCTATCTTCATGAATTTGGTAAATTCGCTTATTGAGATCCATGATTTCATTTTTTGCAGTCTCGTCTTCGTCGTAAGCAGTTACGCCAGCTACATAGCACTGACTAAGCCATACTGTTCGAGTTTCATTCGGAATCTCATTCAAACTATCGGGACTTTCGCTACCAAGCTCTTGTAATATACCCCACATCGCTTTCGCAACATGCAGACCGACATCGCCACCAAAGTTTGTCCGGTGTACACTCGCCCCGCCCTTTTCGATTAACCGAGAAATAACATCACCGACAATTGTTGTGTACAGGTGACCAGCATGGAGGTCTTTCATGACATTTGGATCAGAATACTCAGTCACTATGTTTTCGTCTTGGTACACGAGCTCAGTGCTTCTGGTGGCTTCCTTCCAAAGCGTTTCATCATTTAGTTTGAAGTTCAGAAATCCAGGACCTGCAATATCAATCGATTCAATCAGCTCATTATCTGATAGTGCGTACTTTATTGCCTCAGCTATTTCACGAGGTTTCTTCTGGAGTTGCTTACTCAGTTTCATAGCTACATTGCAGGCATAGTCACCAAATTTAGCTTCGGGGCGCGTCAACTCAACTGTTTCATGTACTGAGAATTCAGCTAATATAGCGCTTTCTACTGCGATAATAAGCTTATTTTTTGTCATACAAATATAGTATAAACCAGTTTATCTCAAAATGAGAAGACTGAACTACGCTTCGTTACGTCCGAGGTTTTTTTTGGTTTCTTTGTGCTCAGTGTGTTTGCGGTCAACTTTACAGTATTTTTTCATTACAAGTGCATCGCTTTGATTCTGCGGGTTACGAGTAGTTATGTAGCCCCGAGTATTACACTCTTGGCAAACCATTCCTGCGTATTTAACTTTACTTTTCTTAGCCATATTCGATATATTCTATCAGACTGCTGATGATAATTCAAGACACTTTTCTATTTGGAGCCACGATGGGGATTCGAACCCCAGACCTCATCCTTACCATGGATGCGCTCTACCAACTGAGCTATCGCGGCAAACCTTAGAGCTATTGTAGTCTACTATAGTTTTC
>CAZUNB010000071.1:0-858 GCA_964622235.1 uncultured Candidatus Saccharibacteria bacterium
AAAAAAAGCTAGATCTTCGTACCGGAAGATATTTAAAATTTTCCTATATGTTGAGTTCGATCATTTTTTCATCAGTAAGTTTGAGTTGGCTAACAATATGAGCTTTGCTTGGCATCGACAGGAGGATTCCGATTGAAACCAGAATAATTGATTAGCATGCAGGTGATATTATCAGACACAAAATAGGAAAGGAAGCCCCAATAAGCAAATAATACAGAGTACGATTCTTGAGTGGTGCTAATTGCGTTAACGATCAGTGCCCTTCCGAGTAATGAAGTTTTTGATTGGGCTTGTTTGATAGTTTTTTTGATAATTTGCATAATGACGTGCATTTCGAAAACGCTGAAAAGTAGTCAGCACATTGCCATCGAACACCTCAAAGACTTTTTTTCTACGGTAGCAAAGTATCAAGAATTGGGAACACAATCATTATTATAAGCAAAAGACATATTAGACTGAATTTTTTAGCTCGAATATCGTCTTACAGCGAAATGAATCCACCAGCTAAAGGATTCATTTTTTGGCCGTTTTCTTTTTAGTCACAGTTTTCTTCTTGGCTGTTGTCTTTTTCTTTGGAGCGGTTTTTTTGGTGATCTTGCCTCCACGTCGTTTACTTGGACCTTTGGCGATTTTATCAGCAATCATTTCTTTGGCTTGTTCGAGAGTGACTTCTTTCGGATCTATTTTTTTTGGAATTGTGGCATTGATTTTACCATCAGTAACGTATGGGCCAAAGCGACCTTTTAGGACTTTAATACCGTCACCAAAGTCGGCAATGTTCTTCTCGGCTTCAGCTTTCATCTTTTCCGCATAGGCGGCTAGTGCTTGCTCGTGAGTAATTTCATGAGGATCGAGTGG
>CAZUNB010000071.1:868-1847 GCA_964622235.1 uncultured Candidatus Saccharibacteria bacterium
ATAGCTTATCGACTTTAATGTAGGGCCCAAAGCGACCAATGTTCGAGTGAATGTCTTGACCGTCTTCGGTCTGTCCGACGAGACGCGGTAACTCAAAAGCTTTCAGCGCTTGTTCAAGAGTAACTTTTTCCACCGTTGCGCCTTTTGGCATTGGAGCGAATTGTGGTTTATTCTCTTTATCTTCAGTTGCACCGAGTTGAATCATCGGACCAAAACGACCAAAGCGAGCCAAGATTGGTTTGCCAGATTTTGGATGTATACCAACTTCCCTGGCCTGTGCAACTTTACTTCGGTCAATGCCGCCAGACTTTTCTATTAAAGCGTGGAACGGTTCGTAAAAGCTTCGGAGCATCTTGTTTCGATCAAGCTTATTGGCTTGAATTTCATCAAACTCTTTTTCAACGTTTGCAGTAAAATCATAATCAACAATCTTATCGAAATATTCTGTCAAGAAATCACTAATGAGTTTTCCGGCCGGTGTTGGCACTAGTTTTCCACGATCTGAACCAGTCTTCTCGCTGACAATATCACGGTCAATTTTGTTACTTTCTAAACTGAGTACAATCAAATCACGTGGCTCGCCTTCGCCCTCACCTTTTTCGGCATAACCACGAGCCAATACCGTACTGATAATAGTAGCGTAGGTACTTGGTCGACCAATACCAAGCTCCTCGAGTTTTTTGACCAATGAACCTTCGGTGTATCGAGCCGGTGGACGAGCAAATAGCTGTTTAGCTTCGGCATTATTAAGCTCCAAGGTATCTCCAGAATGTACTTCCGGTAAAATATCTGGATCTTTTTTGCCACCACTGTAGATTTTCAGAAAACCGTCAAAGACAATAATCTCGCCTTTAGCTTCAAATTTCTCGCTAGCTGTGCTGATATCAACCGTGATTACCGTCTTTTCAAGCTCAGCTGAGGCCATCTGGCTGGCTAATGTGCGATTCCGAATCAGGTTATAGAGCCTCTGTGCATACTC